>JANQRO010000515.1 GCA_028284525.1 Myxococcota bacterium
CCCCGGTAGCATTCGACCTTCGCCACCGACACCAGCCCCCAGTCCCCGCGGTCGAAGTCGCTCCGCGGCTGGTCTTTGTGCGGCATCCCGGTGAGACGCCCCCCGGTGTCGTAGCACCAGCCGTGGTAGGAGCAGGTGAAGGAGCGCACGTTTCCGTAGTCCGCCCGCGCCAGCTTCACCCCCCGGTGGCGGCACTGGTTCAGCAGCACGCGGACCGATTGGTCGCGGTGGCGGACGACGATCACCGGGTCTTCCCCGATCGTCGTGGTGAAGTAGTCCCCCCGCTCGGGGATCTGGCTCTCGTGCCCGACACAGATCCAGCAGCGCGCGAAGATCCGTTCGAGCTCGCGCTCGTAGACCTCGGGGTCCGCGTAGCAACGCGAACTCTGGAGACCGGTCTTGGGGTCGACGAGATGGCCCACCCCCGCCGCCGACCACTTGTCGTCGAGGTGCTCCCAGACGTGGGGATCGGGTCGGTGCGCAGACATCGCGTCTCCTTGGGATGGGTCGCCGGGCGCCCAGCTCGAAGGACACCGAGCGCGTGGGGGGTCTACTCGACGCCGTCTCTCATCCTCTCGGCGGCCGCGAGGACCGAGTCGACGATGAAGTGGTAGCCCGTGCAGCGGCAGAGATTGCCCGCGATCGCGTGACGGACCTCGCTCTCGCTGGGCGAGGGGTTGTCGCGGAGGAGCTGCAGGGAGGAGAGGATCATCCCCGGGGTGCAGTAGCCGCACTGCAGGCCCTGGTGGCTCGCGAAGGCCTCCTGCATCGGATGCAGCGCGGTGCCGTCGGCGATGCCTTCGATCGTCGTCACGTCCTGCCCCGCGGCGTCGAGGGCGACGACACAACACGACTTCACCGTGTCGCCGTTGAGCAACACGGTGCAGGCACCGCAGCTCCCGGTCCCGCAGCCGATGTGGGTCCCCGTGAGACGCAGCTCGTTGCGGAGCACCTCCGCCAGCACGGCCCGGGAGTCGACCAGAAGCTCCTCGTCGCGCCCGTTGACCGTCAGTCGCAGCACCGACTTCATCGGGTGGCTCCCTCTCTCGTCCGAGCGAGCGCCTGGCGCAGGGCGCGTTGGCTGTAGTGTCGGGCCATCTCGCGGCGGTATCGCGCGCTCCCGTTGAGGTCTTCCATCGCGGACTCGGCCGCGTCGTAGGCGCGTTGGCCGATCGCCTCGAAGACCGCGTCGCCCGGATCCCCCTCGAAGAGCTCCGGAACCTCGAGCAACACCGGTGTCGGCCCGATGCCCCCCATTCCGACCGCGGCGCGTCGGCCGGGCTCCACCAGGGCCGACGCGGTCACGATCGGGAAGGCGCCCTCCACCCGTCGCAGCCGCTCGTGGGCGACCCCGACCGCCGGCGCCAGCTTCGGGAGCTGGACCTCGACGACGAGCTCGTCGGGCGCCAGGTCGGTGGTCATGACGTCGAGGAAGAACTCCCGGGCGGGCACGACGCGCTCGTTCCCCTGTCGGGCGAGCCGCAAGCGCGCGTCCAGCACGAGCATCACCGCGGGGTAGTCGGCCGCGGGGTCCGCGTGGGCGAGGCTGCCACCAAGGGTGCCGCGGTTGCGAATCTGGACGTCGCCGATGCTCCGCGCCGCTTGGGCGAGCAGCGGAACATGACGGAGGATCAGCGGATGCGAACCGACCTGCTTGTGTCGCGCGAGCGCTCCGATCCGGATCGTGTCCCCCTCCTCGCTGACGGTGTCGAGGTCGGCGAGGTGGTTGAGGCTGACGACGACCGCCGGATGGGCCAGTCCGAGACTCATCACGGGGACCAGGCTCATCCCCCCGGCCAGGACCTTGGCGTCGTCGTGACGCGCCAGGAGGTCGAGTGCTTCGTCGAGGGCGCGGGGGGCGAAGAACTCGAACTCCGTGCCGATCACGGCTTCGCGCCTCCCGCGTCGGCGATGGCCGTCCAGAGCTTCTCGGGGGTGAGGGGGAGTGCGTCGATGCGGACGTCGAACTCGGCGAGGGCGTTCTCGATGGCCCCACACAGGGCTCCCAAGGGGCCGCTCACGCCCGACTCGCCCACCCCCTTCGTGCCGAGCGGCGAGAACGGCGAGGGGGTCTCCTGGTGGACGATCTCGTACTTGGGCAGCTCGACCGCGGTCGGAAGGGTGTAGTCCATGAAGGTGGTCGTCAGCAGCTGGCCGGCCTCGTCGTAAACGAGCTGTTCGTAGAGCGCGCCGCCGATTCCCTGGGCGGTGGCTCCGTGGACGTTGGCCTCGGCCGTGAGTGGATTGATCACGACCCCCGAATCGTGGACCCCGCAGTAGCGCAGCACCTGGACCATGCCGTTGGCCGGATCGACCTCCACGATGCAGGCCACCGATTGGTTGGGCCAGGCCGGGTAGGCGTTGTAGCGCCCCTGGGTCTCGGGCTGGTGGTAGATGTTGCCGTGCCGGAAGTAGCGGGTCGATTCGAGACCGGGCTCCTCCTCGCTGGCCGCGGCGCCGTGACAATCGCGGTAGACCTCGCTCACCACGTCCTTGACGGAGAGGAAGCGCGACGCCATGCCCTTGAGCGCGATCCGGCCGCGCTCCACCACGAGATCCTCGGCGTCGACTTCGAGCATCCTGCCGGCGACGCGGAGCAGCTTCTCGCGCAGCTCGGTGGCCGCGAGAAAGGCGGCGGATCCCCCCATCATCACCCCGCGCGAGCTGTAGTTGCCGAGGCCGTAGGGACAGCTGTCGGTATCGCCCTGCACCACGCGCACCTGGTCGAGATCGACCCCCAAGGTATCCGCCGTGATCTGGGCGATGGCGGTCTCGTTTCCGCTTCCCGGAGAGGTGATCCCGGTGAGCACCGTGACCTCGGCGGAGGGGCTGATCCGGACGGTGGCGCCGTCGTAGGCGCCGAACATCTGGGAGCCGGCGAGCCCGCAGCCCTCGGGCGTGAGCTCCTGACCCAGTCCGATGCCGAGGAACCGGCCCTCTGCGCGCGCCGCCGTCTGGAGCGCGGGGAAGTTCTCGTAGTCGACCAGCTCGAGGAGACGGCGCAGGGCCTTCGGGTAGTCGCCGCTGTCGATCATCGCGCCCGAGTTCTGGGGATACGGGAACTCGTCGGGGGGAATGAAGTTGCGCAGACGGACCTCCGCCCGATCGATCCCGGTGGCCCGGGCGACGGCGTCCATCACGCGATCCATCAAGAACGCCGACGACTCCTTGCCGTAGCCGCGGTAGGCGTTCCAGGGGCACTTGTTGGTCGCCACCGCGAACAACTCGACGTCGGTGTTCGCGATCTTGTACGCCGTCGGGATCGCGAACGCCGTGACGAAGGACATCCCCCAGCCGGCCAACGCCGAGGGCGCGCCGACGTCGGCGACGTAGCGCACCCGCAGCCCCGTGACGCGGCCGTCCGCCTCGGCCGCGGCCGACCAGCGGAAGTGCCCCTCCCGCGCGTGGCCGCCGGCCAGCAGGTCTTCCTGACGCTCGGCCACCCAGCGCACCGGTCGCCCGACCAGACGCGAAAGCTGGGCCACCAGCGGCTCTTCCTGGAAGTAGGGAATCTTCAGGCCAAAGGCGCCGCCGACGTTGGGTTGCACGACACGCACGCGGTTCTCCGGCAGCCCGAGGGTCGCGGAGAGCAGGGTGCGCAGGGGGTGGGGATTCTGGGTCGAGGCCCAGAAGGTGAGCTCCCCGCGGTGGCCGTCGTAGTCGGCCAGGTAGGCGCGCGGCTCGAGGGCGGCGCCGGTGTAGCGGTGATGCGTCAGCTCGCCCTCGAGGGTGTGCTCGGCGCGGGCGAAGACGCCGTCCACATCGCCGGCCTCGAAACGCGTGTGGTAGAGGACGTTGTCCCCCCACTCGGGCTCGACCCAGGCCGTGTCGGCCTCGAGGGCGCGACGCGCGTCGACGACGGGGTCCGATTCCTCGTAGTCGACGTCGATCAGCGAGGCGGCGTGCTTCGCCGTATAGGGGTCCTCGGCGACCACCGCGGCGACCGCCTCTCCCGCAAACCGGACCCGGCCGTGCGCGAGCGGGTAGACCACGGCCCGCTTGGCATCGACCCCGGCGCCCATGGCTTCGACGTCGAGGGGGGCCAGCTGCCCGGCGATCTCCTCACCGGTCAGGACGAGGAGGACGCCGCGCAGGCTCTCGGCCTCGCTCGTCTCGATCCCCCGGATGCGACCCGCCGCGATCGGCGAGCGGACGATCGCGGCGTGGGTCATGCGGTCGAGCTTCACGTCGGCCACGTAGGTCCCGGCCCCGGCGACGAGCTTGCGGCTGGTGATCGAGGGGACCTGGGTGCCCACGAGCGGTTTCATTCGACGTCTCCTCGGCCCAAGAGCCGCGACATCCCTCGGCGGATCCAGCCCCAGAGACTCGCGAGCACGAGGCCCACCATCTTACGGGAGTCGGGGGGCGGAGGCGCGGGGGCGGCGCCCGGAGCGCTGAGCTCGGCCTCGAGGTTCGCGCCGAATTCCTGGAGCAGACGGGCCGAGAGCTCTCGGACCAGGCCCGGGCGTCCGAACTGCGCGGCCGCCCCGGAGAGCGTGATGTCGGAATCGACCTCGACCTGGGTCCCGCCCTCGGTGGCGCTCAGCGTGTAGTCGATGGCGACCCGCGCGCGGCTTCCGGCTTTCCGATCCTTGCCGGTACCCTCGATCCTCCCGTGCCAACCGCTCGGGTCGGTCGTGTGGGTCGCCTCCCCCTCGAAGGCCGCCTTGACGGGCCCGAGCCGCACCTCGACGGCACCCAGAAAAGCGCCCCCGCTGCGCTCCTCGAGCAAACGCGCGCCGGGGATGCACTGCACCACCCTCGGGACGTCGGACAAGAGCTCCCACACCTGCTCGCGGGGGCGGGCGACCTCGAAGCGCTGGGAGAACTTCACGGCGCGCTCAGGGGTGGAGCGGGGCCGCGTTCACCAGGATGAACGCGACCCGCGCCGGATGGTCGGTGCGCACGCTCCACGAGTGCATCGTCCCGCGCTGGACCAGGACGTCGCCGGCCTTGAGACAGGTCTCGTCTTCCTCCAACACCGCCCACACTTCGCCCTCGAGGACGATCGCGTAATCGGTCGTGGTGGTGACGTGCATCATCGGGTCGTCGCTGCCCTCGGCCACCGCGTGCCCCGCGCCGATCGAATCGAAGCCCTCGAGGCCGGAGGCGCTGTCCTTCCAGGTGGAGTCGGGGGGGAACTCGACCACGCGGAACACGGTGCCCTTCGGCGGCGGCTCGAGACGGATCGGCCGATCCGCGTTGTCCTGGTCCCCGCGGTTGTCGGCGGGCGCGTCCTTCGTCTCCCAGAGGTCGGTGACGAGGAGACCCGGCATCGAGGCCATCTCCATCGAGTTCGGCGCGGGCCCGTCTTTGAGGATGCAGGACCTCCCCTGGGCGTTGTGCCCGGTGACGACCCGTCGAACCTGCTGTCCCATGACCCCTCCTACCCCCTCGCGGCGGGCATCCAGCGCGCCGTCTGTTTGTCGCTCACCCGCTGGCGCAACACGCCGAGATGCGAGACCTCGAGCTCGATGGTGTCGCCGGGCTTCAGGTAGCGCCCCTGCTCCATCCCCGACCCATCGCCGACCGTTCCCAGCCCGATGAGGTCCCCCGGCCGGAGCTCGTCGTTGAGGGAGATGTAGGCGAGGGTTTCCTCGGGCTGCCAGAGCAATCCCTCGCACATCCCGCGCGACATCTCCTCGCCGTTGATTCGCGCGCTCATCTCGAGCTGCTCGAGCGAGTCGACCTCGTCGATGGTCGTGACCCACGGCCCGATCCCGTAGGCGAACTCCTTGCACTTCGCCGGCCCCATCCGCATCAGCATCTCGGGTCCCTGGAAGTCGCGCGCGCTGTAGTCGTTGAAGATCGTCAACCCGAAGACACGGCTCTTCGCCTCTTCGGGCGTCAGCGTGGCGCCCCGCGACCCCACGATGAATCCGATCTCCAGCTCGTAGTCGAGCGCGTCGGTGTAGTGGGGGTGGGGGATCTCCGCGTCGTGCCCGAAGATCTGGGTGGGGGAGCCCTTCCAGTACGCGGGGACCTCGTAGTGCATCGAGCTCAGGTCGTGTCCGATGGCGTCGTGGTAGGCCTCGAGGTGCTTCTTGAACGAGATCGCGTCGCGGATGATCGGCGGGTCCGCCGCGGGGAGCCAGCTGATCTCGGCGAAGGACACCGACGTTTCGGACCCGGCTCGATCGTCCGCTTCGGCCGCGGCCTCGGTCAGCCGTGGGCCGAGACTCACGGCCTGGGTAAAGCTCGCCGGAAAGAGGGCGTGGGCGTACCGGTCCGCCGCCTCCCGGGTGGCCCCCTGGCGCTCGAGGCGGAGCCGCTCGGCGGAGACCAGGTCGACCACGCGCTCCTCGTCGGGATGCACGGAGACCAGGCGCGCGACGGGCCCGTCGACCGAATCGCGTTGAATCCGTCCCAGCTTCAAGGCGCCCTCCTGGTCTCGAGTCTCGATGCGTAGGGAAAGTCGACCAGGCCGGTGTCGAGGGTCTCGCGGTCGAAGGTCCAGTACTGACGGATCTCGTCGATCCGACCGTCCGCGAAGCGGTAGTGTTCGGAGCCACGCACCGCGAACTCCCCGCGCGGCCCGCGGCCGGTCATCGTCCATTCAATGGCGGCGGTGTCGCCGTCGCTCACACAGGTGTCGACGAGCCAGACGGCGCCGTCCCAGCGCTCGCGCACCTTGGCCCAGAAGGCCCCGATGGCGGCGGCGCCGCGCACGGGAGGGTGGTTGGTGTCGAAGACGACGGCGTCGTCCGTGAAGTGAGACGCGATGTCGTCCGGCGAGCCTTCCGAGCAGGCGCGGAAGTACGCCTCGATCCGATTGCGGTGGGTCGTCACGAATTGTCGCTCCCGGGAGAAAGAGAGTACGCTAGATTCTTTACGGTCGTCAAGAAAATATGCGCGACGCGAAGACGGAGAGTGGAGGGCCCGGGCGACCGCGCAGCGAAGCCGCCCGCGAGGCGGTCCTGCGCGCCGCCTGGACGCTCCTCGCAGAACGACCGCTCGGGACGATCACCGTCGCCGAGATCGCCCGGCGCTCGCGCGTGAGCAAGCCGACCATCTACAAGTGGTGGCCGACCAAAGCCGCCCTGGCCGTCGAGGCCTTCTTCGCCTTCACGGCGCTCGAGACACCGTTCCCACAGGCGAAGAGCGCCGCGCTTCGACTGCGGCGTCAGCTCGAATCGCTGGTCGCCTTCTACGGTGGCAAAGCGGGCGAGATCGTCGCCGACATCGTCTCCCAGGGTCGCACCGACCCGGACACCCTCGAGTACTTCCGCGAGCACTACCTGGCCCTGCGACGGGGTGAGGCGCGGGGCATTCTGGAGGAGGGGATCCGAAACGGGGAGTTCGCCGAAGACCTCGACCCCGAGGTGGCCCTCGACATGCTCTACGGGCCTGTCTACTACCGTCTGCTCTTCGCGCACGCACCCCTGGACAAACGATTCGCCCGGAAGCTGGCAGACCGAGCGCTCGAAGCGTTCCGGCAACGACCCTGAGACCCTGGACCCAGCGGCCGATCCGCCCGGAAATCCCCTGGAGACCGCGTCTCCGCGACATCTAGGCGCCGAGATCCACCGCCTTCGCGAGCAGCGTCGGGTCGCCCTTGAGCTTGAACTTGGCGACGCGGAGGGTGGGGGTCAGCGGGAGGTCGTCGACGAAGACGACATAGCGGGGCCGTTTGATCCGGGCGAGGTGCGCGTCGCACCACGCCGCGATCTCGGCGGCCTCCACGCCGTCGGGGGGTTCGGCGACGACCGCGACCAGAATCTCCTCCTCGCCGAGCGTGTCGGGAACGCCGATCGCGGCCGCGCTCGCCACGCCGGGGTGCCGCGCGAGGACGCGGTCGATCTCGGCACCGGCGATGTTCTCGCCGCGTTTGCGGATGATGTCCTTCTGGCGGGCGACGAAGTAGAAGAACCCGTCATCGTCGCGACGCACCAGGTCGCCCGTGGCGAACCAGTCGCGCCCCGATTCGTCCCGGCGAAACGCGGCGGCGGTCTGCTCCGGGTCGCGGTAGTAGCCCTTCATCAGGATCGGGGTCCGCACCAGGAGCTCGCCCACTTCGCCGGGCGGGAGCTCGCGCCCCGCCTCGTCGGCCACCCGAAGCTCGGCGAGGTCCACAGTGGGATCGGGGTGCCGCGCGGCGCGGCCCATACTGCCGCGCACCTCGGGCCCCTCGAAGGGCTGGTTGCATGCGCCGGGGATCTCGGTCATCCCGTAGCCCTCGATCAAGGTCGGCACGCCGAAATCGCTCCGGAACACGTCGTAGAGCTCGGGCGGAATCGGCGCGCCGTAGACCTTGGCGAGCCCGTGACCCGGGACGAATTCGTCCCGCGAGCGACGCGCGAGGATGGTGCCGACCGCGGCGATGATGTTCACCTCGGTGGCGCCGCTCGACGCGACGAGGGGCCAGAACTGCGAGGCGCTGAAGCGGGGCGCCAGCACGAGGCTGGCCCCCGCGGCGACCGCACCGCCCAGGGAGTAGAAGAGCGCGTTGATGTGGAAGAGCGGAAGGATGCAGAGAAGGCGATCGTCGGGCTGCAGGTGCATGCGCTCGACGAAGGCCTCGCCCGCGAGGACGAAGTTCCGCTGGCTGTGCATCACGCCCTTGGGAAAGCCCGTCGTCCCGGACGTGTAGAGGATCAGACAGATCGACTCCGCGTCGACCGCCCCGCGAGGGGGCAGCGCCGCCCCGCGCGCCTCCGCAACGAGGTCTTCGAGGCTCGGCGTGTCTCCCCCGCCCGGTGTGTCGACAAGCGCGAACCAGGGTCGCTGCGCCGAGTCGCGGGCGGCGACCCGCGCGGTGGACAGCGCCGATGCGGAACCCAGGACCGCCGACACCTCGGCGTGATCGAGCACGTACCGGGCTTCCTCGGTGCCGAACGCGGGATTGATCGGGACGAGGATCGCGCCGAGCCGCGCCAGGGCGAAAAAGAGCGTGACGTAGCGGTCGCTGTTCTCCGCCATCACGGCCACGCGATCCCCCGTAGCGACACCACGTCGCGCGAGCCCGCGCGCCGTCTCCTCCACCGCCGTTCGAAACCCACGCCAGCTGGTGGTGCGGTCCGCGAAGAGGAGACCGGGGCGCTCGCCCGCTCCCGCGATACGGCTGTCGAGAAGCGACGCCAGGGTGCCATCGTGGGCGGGGTAACGGGACAGGACCTCCAGGGGCGACAGCATGGCGAGAGCAGCATCGCACAATCGCGTGGTCGGAAAGCGAGTATCCTCGGAGGGATCCCGCGTCCAGGAGAAGAGCCCGTGCCCGACGCCTTCGTCTGCGATTTCGTCCGCACCCCCATCGGTCGTTTTGGGGGCGCCCTCGCGTCGGTCCGTACCGACGACCTGGGCGCCGTCCCGATCGCCGCGCTGCTCGCGCGCCATCCCGGCGCCGACTGGGAAGCCCTCGACGACGTCCTCTACGGGTGCGCCAACCAAGCCGGCGAAGACAACCGCAACGTGGCGCGGATGTCGCTCCTCCTGGCCGGTCTCCCCGAATCGGTGCCGGGGGGAACGATCAACCGACTGTGTGGCTCCGGGATGGACGCGTTGCTCACGGCGGCGCGCTCGATCCAGTCGGGGGACGCCGACTTCGTCCTGGCGGGCGGGGTCGAGAGCATGTCGAGGGCGCCCTTCGTGATGCCCAAAGCCGAGTCGGCGTTCTCGCGCAGCGCGGAGATCTACGACACGACCATCGGGTGGCGCTTCGTCAACCCGGTGATGCGTGCGCAGTATGGGGTCGATTCGATGCCGGAGACGGCGGAGAACGTCGCCGACGATTTCGCCGTCTCGAGATCCGACCAGGATGCGTTCGCGCTTCGCTCCCAGCAGCGGGCGGCGCGGGCCGCCGAGGCGGGTCGCTTTGCCGCCGAGATCACGCCGGTCGCGGTCCCGCAACGGCGCGGCGACCCGGTGATCGTCGATCGCGACGAGCACCCGCGCCCAAAGACCCGCGCCGAGGATCTGGCAAAGCTGCCCACCCCCTTCCGCGAGGGCGGCTCGGTCACCGCGGGCAACGCCTCGGGCGTGAACGACGGCGCGGCGGCTCTCGTCGTCGCATCCGAAGAAGCGGCCACGCGTCACGGCTTCGAGCCGATCGCCCGGGTGGTCGGCGGCGCCGTGGCCGGGGTCGCGCCGCGCATCATGGGTGTCGGGCCCGCGCCGGCGACCGAGAAGCTCTGCGCGCGACTCTCGCGCAAACCCGGCGATTTCGACGTCATCGAACTGAACGAGGCCTTCGCGAGCCAGGCGCTCGCCACGCTCCGCCGTCTCGGGCTGCCCGACACGGCCGACCACGTGAATCCCAACGGAGGCGCGATCGCCCTCGGTCACCCCCTCGGGATGTCGGGGGCCCGGATCGCCGGCAGCGCCGCCCTGGAGCTCGCCCAGCGGGGCGCGAAGCACGCCCTGGCGACGATGTGTATCGGCGTCGGCCAGGGGATCGCCCTGGCCCTCGAGGCGGTCTAGCGCGGGCGCGCCTGCGCTCGCTCGTCCTGCTCTCAGTTGGGAGAGTGCGCGTCCAGCCCGAGGGCCGTGGCGCCCCAGTTCTCGGCGGTGCGGTCGCTGTTCATCATGTAGTGGGTCCGCACCATCGCCATGTCCCGGTGGATCCGCTCCATCGGCTGGCCGATCTGGGTCGCGCTCGTGCCGCTCGCCTCGAAGAGCAGATCGATCGCCTCGCGACAGAGGGCGCCCACCTGCTGCACGGCCATGAAGGCGCGACGCTGGGCCTCCGGGCTGAACTCCACCGGCCCCTCCCCAGCGGCCTCGGCGAGAGCGGTCTGCCGGCGGATCAAGGTGTCGAGGAGGGCGGCGGCGGCGTCCACCTTGGCGCGGGCGTAGCCGAGACGGCGCTGGACCGAGCGCTCCTCGCGCAGCGCGCCAAAGGGGAAGAAGGGGTTGGTCTTGGTCATCACGCGCTCGCGAAAGGCGTCGATCGCCGATTCGGCCAGCCCGACGCAGATGCTGCTGAGCTCGGCGGCGAAGACCTCCATCGGCGGGGTGCGGTAGAAGGGGTCGTCGAGGACCCCGAAGCCGGGTGCGTTGCCCGAGAACCACGCACCCTGGGAGATGACGCGACGGTGGGGGACGAAGACGTCCTCGACGATCGCCTGCTTCGACCCCGTGGCGCGCATCCCGGTGACGTGCCAGTTGTCGAAGATCTCGTAGTCCGCGCGACGGATCGCCGCGAGGACGAGATCCTTGGGCGACCCGTCCTCGGCCGCCACCATCGCGGACACGGCGAGCCAGTTGGCGTGCTCACCCCCCGAGTTGTAGTTCCACTTCCCCGTGACGCGCAGGCCGCCGTCGACCGGGATCGCCCGGCCCTGGGGCGCGAAGATGAGCGGAGCGCGGAAATCACCGTCGGCCCCGTACATCTCGACCTGGCCCTCCTCCGGGAACGCCGAGATGTGAAAGGTGTGCGCGGCGGTGAGACAGAGCACCCAGCCCGAGGAGCCACAACCGCGAGTGACGTTCGTCATCACGTCGCAGAAGGTGCGAAGCCCCATTTCGTAGCCGCCAAAGCGGCGGGGCTGCAGGATGCGGTAGAAGCCGGAGTCGAGGAACTCCTGGATGGTCTCGACCGAGAGGTCCCGCTGTCGGTCGGCCTCCTCCGCGCGTTTGCGAAGGATGGGGATCATCGCCTCCGAGCGCGAGATCACGTCCTCCCGCGTGAGGTGGGGCTCCGGCGCGGAGAGATGCTGCGGCTGGCTCACGACGTCCTCCATGGGGCGAATCATCGCCCGGGAGGCTCGTGGCTTCAATTCCCCGCCGACCCCTTGGGTGTGCTCGGGCGAAGCGTCGGGCGGCTACGGGTCGCCGATCGGAAGCTCGGTCGTCTGCTTGACGGCACGCAGGGCGAAGCTCGACTGCACCCGGTCGACGCCGGGCAGACGGGTCAGTCGCTGGCTGTGGACCCGTTCGAAATCGGCGCTGCCCCGCACGACGACCCGGAGCAGGTAGTCGAACTCCCCGGTCATCAGGTAGCACTCCATCACTTCCGGGATCTCTTCCACCGCGCGTTCGAAGCTCTCGAGGTCCGCCTGATCCTGGTGTTGCAGCGCGATGTGGACGAACACGCTGGTGTCGAGACCGAGACCCACCGGGTCGACCCGGGCGTGGTAGCCCGTGATCACCTCCCGCGCTTCGAGGGCGCGCACCCGTCGCAGACACGCCGATTCCGACAGGTGCACACGTCGGGCGAGCTCGACATTGGGGATCCGGCCCTCGGCCTGGAGGACCTGGAGGATCTGGCGGTCGAAGTCGTCTAGGTCCACGGAGCGTCCGCGATCGTGAGAAGGATTCTTTCGAATCGTGGGTCTTCGAGGGCAACACCTTGCTCTCGAAGACCATTCTTCCACAGATCGTGCGAGCGCGACGGCGCGGAGCGTCGCCCCGCCCCAGCGCAGCGGTCTCCGGCGCTACCCCACTCCGGACGCGGTGCGCCAGGGCTCGTACGGCAGGCCCAGCGCCTCGGCGACGGCGAGGTGGTGCACCGATCCGGCCGAGAGATTGAGGCCCGCGGCCAGATGCGGGTCGGCGCCGAGTGCTCGCTCCCAGCCGGCGTCGGCGAGACGCTGGACATAGGGCAGGGTCGCGTTGGTGAGTGCGGCGGTGGAGGTTCGCGGGACCGCCCCGGGCATGTTGGTCACACAGTAGTGGACGACGTCGTCGACGAGGAAGGTCGGCTCGTCGTGGCTCGTCGGCCGGCTGGTCTCGAAACAGCCCCCCTGATCGATCGAGATGTCGACGAGCACCGACCCCGGCTTCATGGCGCGCACCATCTCGCGTGTCACGAGCTTGGGCGCCGCGGCGCCGACCACCAGCACCGCACCGATCACCAGGTCGGCTTCGGCCACCAGCGCCTCGACGGCGTCGCGGGTGGAATAGGCCGTCTTGAGGGTCGACGCGAAGAGCGCCGCGAGCTCGCGCAGACGGGGCATCGAGCGGTCCACGACGGTGACGTCGGCGCGAAGGCCCACGGCCATCTCGGCCGCGTTCGCGCCCGCGACCCCGCCACCCAACACGACCACCTTGGCCGGTGCGACGCCGGGCACGCCGCCCAGCAACACGCCGGAGCCCCCCGCGGATTTCTGGAGGCATTGGGCGCCGACCTGCAGCGCCATCCGACCGGCCACTTCGCTCATCGGGGTGAGCAGCGGCAGCGATCCGTCCGGCGACATGACCGTCTCGTAGGCGATCGCGGTCACGCCCGAATCGAGGAGCGCCTTGGCCTGCTCGGGGTCGGCGGCGAGGTGGAGATAGGTGAACAACACCTGGTCCCGTCGCAGCCGCGCGCACTCCTCGAGCTGGGGCTCCTTCACCTTGACGACGAGCTCGGCGGCGTCGAACACCGCCTCCGCGCTCGACGCCAGGGTCGCTCCTGCGGCTTCGAAGGCGCGGTCGCTCATCCCGGCCCCGGCCCCGGCCCCGGCTTCCACGAGAACCTCGTGGCCTCCCGCCGTCAGCTCGCGGACGCCGGCCGGTGTCAGCCCGACCCGATATTCGTGGGTCTTGATCTCCCGCGGGACGCCAATCCGCATGTCGATCCTCCTCCATGGGGGTCGGCGACATACTAGGGAGAGTTGCGTGCGTTTTTCGTGCGAATCCTATGGCCAGAGAGCCGATTTCCGCAAGATTATGGTAGAAAAAGCCAATAGATCGGTAGATTCTGTCGCGTCGCGCAAAGCTGGAGACGGATGGAGCTACGCGAGGGCCCCCGGCGCCCCTCCTAGAGGTTGGCGACGTGACGCGCCGGCCGACGCTCGCTCCAGGGACGCGCCGCTTCGAGCTGCGCCGCCAGCTGGAGCAGCGTCGCCTCGTCGGCGAAGCGGCCGGCGAACTGGACGCCCACCGGGAGCCCGTCGGCGCTCCAGTGGAGCGGCAGCGAGATCGCCGGTTGGCCGGTGGTGTTGTACTGGGGCGTGTACGAGACGTACTCGAAGATCGTCTCGGTCCAGTCCCGCGCGGACAGGGACGGATCGTTCTGGTCGATCTCGCCGTGGGACACCGGCGGCCGTGAGAGGGTCGGCGTCACCAGCACGTCGACGTCCTCGAAGAAGCGGCCAAAGCTCCGCGCCACGGCATAGTGGTGTTCGAGGGCGCGGTGGAGGTCGCAGCCGCTGAAGCGCTTGCCTTCCTCGTACACCGCCAGCGTCACGGCTTCGAGGGTGTCGAGGGACGGCTTCGACCCGATGGCGTCGGCGAGGGCGTCGATCATCGTCGCGTTGGAGACCACCCACGGGACGTGCACGGTCTCGACGAAACGGTCCCAGTCGTAGGACGGGCTCGCCTCGACGACCTCGTGTCCGAGCTCTTCGAGAAGCGCGACCGTCGACGCGACGGCCGCCCGACACTCGGCGTGGACCCACGCGGTGGCCGGTTCGAGGGTCCAGGCGATGCGAAGGCGTCGCGGCGCGTCGCGGTGGAGCTCCGCGTAGGGGGTCGGGGGGCCGGGCAGGAGTCCCGGTGCGCCCGGGTCCGCGCCCGCCACGCACCCGAGCACGGCGGCGGTGTCCCGCACGCTGCGACTCACGACGAGCTCCGCCGCCATCCCGTAGAGGGGATCGCTCACGTCGGGCCCGGTGGGCACCCGATCTCGCGTCGGCTTCAGGCCGACGAGCCCGCAACACGACGCGGGGAGTCGAATCGAGCCACCCCCGTCGTTCGCGTGGGCCAGC
>JANQRO010000517.1 GCA_028284525.1 Myxococcota bacterium
CAAGACGGCCGCCACGGCGATCGAGGCGCGGATCGCGACCTGGACGCGCAGGGGATCGATCGCCAGACGCCATCGTTCGGCGGGGGGACGGACCTGCACCGCCGACGGCGTCGTGTCGACATCGAGGACGCGTTCCACCTCGCCGACGAGCTCCACCGCGCTGCGCAGATCCGCGCGTAGCCGGCCTCGCTCTGCGCGCGACAACCCGCTGGACTCGTCGGCGATCGCGGCGTCCAGCTCGAAGAGGAGCTCGTCGCGGGTCGAGGGCTGGGTCTCGGGAACCCGGTCCGCGGCGAGCCCGTCGGCCACGGACTCGAGCCCGTCGGCGCAGCGCCGGCCCAGGGCCTCCACGCCCTCGCGCCCCGCCGCGGATACGATCGCGTCGAGTCGCCCTCGCAGCCCGCGCGTGCGCATCGCGAGCGCTTCGAGGAGATGGGCGGTCCGGCTGAGCGCCTCGACCCGGGCCGCAGAGACGCCGATTTCGGTGCGGATCGACGCGAGGACGCCGAGCTGGGTGGCGAGGGGGCTCGGGCCCAGGTCCGCGCTCCCGTCGCGCCACGCCCCGCCGAGGGCTCGCGCGCGCGCCGCCAATCCGGCGCGCAGCGACCCTTCGCTCCGTTCCGGCCAGAGCAGCGAGTCGAGCACGACGACGATCAGCAACGCAATCCCGATCATCGTGGCGCGCTGGAACGCGATCGTCTCGACGTGCTCGGTCCCGCCGAGGGCCCCCGCAACGATGATGGCCGTCGTGAAGGCCCAGACGAACCACGCGTACTGGCCTCGGGACCCGATGTACCCGTAGGCCCCGACGAGCTGCACGCCCATCAGTCCGGCCAGAAGCAGCGGCGGATCTTGCGAGAAGGCCCCGAAGAGCGCGATCCCGAAGCCGAAGGCGGCGAGGGTGCCGAGACCGCGCAGCAGGCCCTTGAGCAGCGATCCGCCCGTGGCGGGCTGGGCCACCACCATGAAGGTGATCAGGATCCAATGGGCATTGTTCGTCGCGAGCCCGGGCTGGTGGGCGAGCCAGATCGCGACACAGGTGCCAACGCCCAGGCGGATGCCGTACGCCAACGCGGGCGAGACGGCCGGGAGGGCGAAGCGGCGTGGCGGGCGACCCCGCGCCGGGTGCCGAACGCCCACTAGCGACCCGCGATCTCGTCGGCCGGGTCTGCGGCCCCCTCGGCCGTCACCGAAACACGCACCGCCGCGCGCATGCCCTTGCGCAGCGGGTGCACCGGGTCGAGGTCGCGCAGGGTGACGCGCACCGGGAAGCGCTGCGCCATCCGCACCCAATCGACGGTGGGGCTCACGTTGGGCACGCCGCTGGCTCCCCGCGCTCCATCGCCATCCTGTTGCTCGACGCCCCAGCCGATCCCCTGCACGTGACCCTCGAAGCGCAGCCCTGGGTAGGCCGGGAGGTACACCCGCGCGGGCTGGCCCGGGCGCATCGCGCGGAGCTGGGTCTCCTTGAAGTAGCCCACCACCCGCCACGAATCGGTGTCGACGAGGGCCAGCATCGGCGCTCCCACCGTCGCGTAGCTCCCGGTGCTGAGGGTGAGGTCGGTGACATAGCCGTTCACCGGGGCGACCACGCGGGTGTAGCTGAGCTCGAGCTCCGCGTGTTCGAGCTGGGCCAACGCGGCGCGCACCTCGGCGTTGTCCTCTCCGGAGGCGCCCAGCTCGTGTTGCGCCCGGGTGAGCTGGGCCGTCGCGTCGGCCACCCCGGAGCGGGCGTCGTCGAGGTTTGCCAGGGCCCGGTCGCGATCCTGGAAGGGCACCGCCCCCACCTCGGCCAGGGGCTCGATCCGACGCCACTGGGTCTCGGCGAGCCGGAGCCGGGCGTTGGCCTCGTCGAGACGGGCCTCGGCGCTGGCGATCTGGTCGGCCAGGGCGCTCACGGTCTGGCCGGTCTTCTCGAGGTCCGCGCGCGCCTTCTCGACGGCGATGCGGAAGGGGCGCGGGTCGATCTCGAAGAGCAGGTCGCCGGCTGCGACGGCCTGGTTATCGACCACGGCGAGGTGCACGATCGGGCCGGCGGCCTGGGCCACGATGGCCACGACATCCGCGTCGACGTAGGCGTTGTCGGTGGACGGGCTACGGGCCGCGTGTCGCGCGTAGAGGAGCGCGAGCCCCGCCGCGACGGCGACGGTGACCAGCAGGATGGTGCGTCGTGTCAGCGCTCCCACGCGTCCTCCTAGAAGCCCCGGAAGAATACCCACCACAGCGCGAGGGCCAGCCCCACGCTGAGGCCGCAGAAGAGCACGCCCGACTGCGCGAGCTCTCGGGTGGCGACCCGGCGGCCCAGAATCACCACCAGGGCATAGCTCGCCACGAGTCCCCCGACCGCGGAGACCAGCCAGGCCGGGAAGTAGACGCCCAGGATGTCGACCGTCGGCGCGCAGCCCGCCGCCGCGGCGAGGCCGAGGAGTGCAATCGCCGCGATGCGTACGGGCCCAGACCTGGCGCTCGACGGGCCCCTCACCGGGC
>JANQRO010000523.1 GCA_028284525.1 Myxococcota bacterium
ACCGGCCGCTTCACCCGTTGGGCGATCAGCACCGCCTCGGCGGTGACGTCGTGCTGCAGCCGCCGGCCAAAACCCCCGCCCGAGCGCGGCAGGTGGAACTCGATGCTCTCGGGCGGGAGGCCCGTCATCTCGCTCACGGTGGCGACCCCACGCTGCGGCGTCTGGGTCGACATGAAGACCGTCGCCCCGTCGTCCCGCAGGTCGATCAGGATGTTCTGGGGCTCGAGGGTCGCGTGGGAGAGATGGGGCACGAAGTAATCGGCCGTGAGGGTGCGGCTGGCCTTCGCGATGGCCTCGGCGGGGTGACCGTCCTGGCGCACCATCTGCCCCGTCCCCTCGAGCGCCTCGAGGGCGCGCCGCTCGAGCTCCGCCGAGGAGTCCTGGCCCCAGGGCCCCGGCGTCCACTCGACGACGAGGGCCCGCTTGGCCTTGAAGGCGGTCCAGGTGTCCTGGGCCACCACCGCGACGCCGGCCACACGGTGCCCCGAGAAGCCGTTCTCCGCCGGGGGCAACGGGAACACGTCGATCACACCGGGGACCGCGCGGGCGGCGGTGTCGTCCAGCGATTGGATGTCGCCCTCGAAATAGGGGCAGTGTTCGACGGCGGCGTAGACCATGCCCTCCATCCGGCCGTCGATGCCGTAGCGCTCCGCCCCGGTGACGATGCGCGCGGCATCGACGATGGGGATCGGCTGCCCGACGATGCGGAACTGCTCCGGGGTCTTGAGCGGCTGGTCGTCGGCGGGTACCGGGCGCGCGGCCGCGGCCGCCGCGAATTCGCCGTAGCGGTGGCGCGCCCCCGTCTTCGGGTGGATCAGGTGCCCGGCATCGGTGGAGACCGCGGCCGCGCCGACCCCCCACGTCTCGGCGGCCGCCTCGACCAGCATGCGCCGCACCTTCGCCCCCGCCTGCCGCATCTCGCCCCAGCCGTACTTCACGTTGGTGCTGCCGCCCGCGAACTGCATGCCGTACTTCGAGGTGAAGCCCGCCTCGCCGTCCACCGCGATCACGCCGTAGGGCAGCTGCTCCACCACCACGTCCGACCAGCTCACGTCGAGCTCCTCGGCGATCATCATCGGGAGCGCCGTCTTGACCCCCTGACCGATCTCCGGGGCCCGCGCCCCGATCGTCACGGGCCCGGCCGGGTCGATGCGCACGAACACGCCGAGCTGTGCCGATCCCGGAGCCTCCGCGGCTTCGAGGGGCGCGATGCGCACCAGCATCCCCCCGGCGGCGGTGAGCGACACGCTGAGGAACCCGCGGCGGGTGAGCGTCGGCGCCATCACGCCTGCCCCCCCTGCTCGCGCAGCACCGCGGCGGCGCGCTTGATCGCCTTGCGGATGCGGGGATAGGTGCCACAGCGGCACAGGTTGGTGAGGGTCGCGATGTCGTCGTCGCTCGGGTTCGGCACGCGCGTCAGCAGATCGACCGCGGCCATCACCTGGCCCGCCTGGCAGTAGCCACACTGGGGCACGTCTTCGGCCACCCAGGCCTGTTGGACCGGGTGGAGGGCTCCCCCGTCTGCCAACCCCTCGATCGTGGTGACCTCGCGCCCCCCCAGCGCCGACATCGGGAGGGTGCAGGAGCGCGTCGCCCGGCCGTCGACGTGCACCGTGCACGCCCCGCAGGCGGCCACGCCACATCCGAACTTGGTGCCCGTGAGTCCCGCGTGATCGCGGAGATACCAGAGCAGCGGCGTGTCTTCCGCCCCGTCGAAGCGCGCGGCGCGGCCGTTGACCTTGAACTCGATCGACATGGGTCTCCTCTCGAGGCGCGGACGCCAGGGTAGCGCTTGGCACACGACCCGCGGCGCCTCGCGGGCGGCTGCGGAGGTGTCTGGCCGACGGCTGCCGCGCGGGGGTACCCTCTGGGCGTCCAGCCATCGCGATCGCGCGGGGAGGCGAGCCGTGGCCGAACGTGCCGCTCCGAACCCGAACTACCACTACGAGCCGAAACAGGCCGAGTCCATCGTGGTCCGGGATTTCGACTTCGACTTTCCCGACGACCTCGACCCGATCTGGGCGTCGGGCAACCCGGTGCGTTCGCACCTGTTCAACGGTCTCTCGCTGACGATGCCGTATCTCGAGCCCTACCTGATCCGGTCGATGAAGGAAGCGGCCAAGCAGATCGGCGAGCCGCGTCTGCTCGAAGACGTCCGCGGCTTCAACGGCCAGGAGGCGCGGCACTACCAGTGCCACCGCCGGATGAACGAGCTGATCAAGAAGAACGGCTACCCGGAGCTCGCGGAGGTCGAAGCCCAGCTCGAGACGTCCTACGACCGGCTGCTGCGGAAGAGCCTGCGCACCCAGATCGCCTACAACGCCGGCTTCGAGTGCATGACCAACGGCTTCACCAAGTGGTTCATCGAAAAGCGCCGCGCGATCTGGGGGGGCAACTGCCCCTGGGTGTCGTCGTTCTGGGTGATGCACATGGTCGAGGAGACCGAGCACAAGACCGTCGCCTACGACGTCTACATGGCCTGCTACGGCGACTACCTGCCCCGGGCCTGGGGGGTCTTCCACGGCTCCTTCCACGTGCTGGGCTACGGCTTGCGCGCCATGGCCGCGGCCCTCAAGAAGGACGGCCTGTGGATGCAGCCGCGCACGATGCTCGACGTCGCGCGGGAGCTCGGCTCGATGCTGTGGAACGTCGGCCCCTACCTGCTCCGCGCGCTGGCGCCGGGGCACAACCCGCGCCGCGACGAAGACCCGCAGTGGCAGCAGGACTGGGTGCGGGGCCACGCGGCGCGCCCGGAGGGGGCGAAGCTCCCGCTCCTCGACACCGACGATCCCGAGATCCCCGTCCCCTTCGCCCGCGCCACACCCTGAACCGCGGTCGCGATCGGTCGGGCCGACACGCGGTGCCCGGGCGTCCGATCCACGTCCGGAGAAGCCCGATGGAACGCTATCAGTACTTGATGATCGGCCATGGCCTGCTCGTGATCCTCGTGGCGATGCTCGCGGGGTTCATGTTGATGTTCCACCTGGTGGGCGGAATCGAGGTCTGGCCCGGGACGATCGTCGCCTTCTCGGTCTACGGGACCAGCGAGGGATGGGTGCGGGCGCATTCCGGGGGTACGATGAACGGCCTGCTGGTCGTGGTGATGGCAATCGTGTTGCCCAAGCTCCACCTGAGTCCGCGTCTGCAGACCTGGACCGCGTGGGGCTTCGTCTATATCGCGTGGTCCTTCACCGTCTTCTACTGGCTGGGCAACGCCGCCGGCAACCGCGGGCTCACGTTCGGGGATAGCCAGCTCGGCGCGTCGGACTGGATCGGGGTGCTGGCCTTCCTCCCCGGCCTCCCCAGCGTCTTCCTCACCGTGGTGCTGCTGTGGATCGCCGCCCGGGGGGTGCTCGGGGCAACGCCCGCCGCCGAAGAGCGCACCTAGTCTCGCCAGCTTCGCGGACACTCCCGCCCGTCAGTTCGCGGGGGTGCCTCGGGTGGCGTCGCGCAGTCGCCCCACGAGCTCGCCACGCCGCAGGAGGAGCTTGAGGTTGAAGCGCGCCGCCCAGCTCGCCGCGCCACGCGGGCGGATCGGGTAGCCGAAGGCCTGCGCTTCGAGGGCGATCCCCAGCCGTCCGATGCGAAACACCTTGCCGAGGCCCCCACCGGTCTCGACCGTCCAGCGATCCGAGCTCCGCTGTTGCCAATCGGCTTGGATGGCGGGCTTGCTGGTGATGTACCACTGGTGGGGAAGGTTGATATTGACGAGCGGGCGGAGCAGCAACTCCTTCACGTTGCGCCGGCTCGACTTCCCCCCCACCGTCCACAGGTTCTGCACCACCAGGCCGAGCACCGAGCGACCCGGCGCCACCACGAAGATCGCCGAGGGGCCGAGGAGCCACTTGTCCGAGCCCAAGGTCTCTTCGCTCGCGGTCGGGAACCCCAGCACGGGCCCCAAGCCCCAGACCAGGCGCCGGTCGGTCCGGGGCGAGAGCAGCACCGATTGCAACACATCGCCGATCCCGGAGGTCCTGGTGCCGTCCCCGGCCGGGGACGGCTGGTTGAACACCGGGAGAAAGGTGCGGTTGATCAGGGTGAGGCGCTTGCCGACCGCGATCGGGAACGCCGGGTTGATGCTGAACGTGTGGCCGGTCTCGTGGCTGGGCGTCGCGCGAAACCCGGCGGTGTGCTCCAAGGTGAGCGCCCCCAGCTGACGGCTCAGGGGGTTCTGGGTCTCCTTCACGATCTCGAGACGCTGCGCCGCCGTTCGCGGGGCCTGCGCCGAAGCGGGGGACGCCCACAGCGCGGGGGACACCAGCGCAGCCACGACGATCGAGAAGCGAAACCAGGCCCACACGCGTTCACCCCTGCCCGCTGCGCTGGAGACCAGCGCCGCGGCTAGGGTACCGGCCCCAACCGAGTCGGGGAGCAGCAAGCCACGCGCCGCGTCTAGTGCGACCGCTCCGCCCCGATCTCCGCGGCGACCCGTTCGGCCTCGGCGAGCGCCCGCAGCACGTTCTCCCCCAGCACCTTGCGGACGACCGTCGGGCTGTGGCCTCGGTCGAGCAGTCCACGGGTGAGGTTCGGGAGCTGGCTCACGTCCTCGAGCCCGACGGGCATGCTCGGCACGCCGTCCCAATCGGAACCGAGCCCCACGTGGTCGGCGCCCGCCACCTCGATCGCGCGATCGAAGTGGTCGAGCAGCACGTCCAGGGAACACCGGGGCGCGGGATAGGCCAGCAGATGCTCGCGAAACAGGGCGCGCCGGAGCGCCGGATCGTCTTCGCTCCGCCCCAGGATCGACCCGATCGTCGCGCCGTGCTCTTCGAAGTAGATCTTCGCCTCGTCGCGGGCCGCTTCGTCGATGTAGACGGGATAGAAGTTGATCATCACGACACCCCCGTTGGCCGCGAGGGCGCGCAGCATCTCGTCGCTCATGTTGCGCGGGTGCTCCGTCACCGAGCGCGCCGAGGAGTGCGACGCGATGACGGGAGCGCGAGACACGGCGAGGACGTCGAAGAAGGTCTCGTCCGAGACGTGCGAGACATCGACCAGCATCCCGATCCGGTTCATCTCCCGCACGACCTCCTCTCCGAATTCGCTCAGCCCGTGGTGGAGCGGCTCGAGGGTCTCGGCGATCCCCGACGAATCGGCCCAGCTCGTGTGGAACGAGTGGGTGAGGGTCAGGTAGCGCACGCCCAGACGGTGGAAATTGCGCAGCGCGGGGAGACTCTCCTCGATGATGTGGCCGCCCTCGATCCCCATCAGGCTCACGAACTTGCCGCGGCGCACCGCCTCGCGGATCTCGGCCACGCTGCCCGCCACCACGACCTCGTCCGGGTGGCGCGCCGCCATCTCGTGCACGGCGTCGATCCGCTCGAGGGCCTCGCGGATCGCGGCTCCCGGCGTGTCGCGCTTCCCCATATAGATCGACCAGAACTGGACGTCGAGGCCACCCTCGCGGATCCGCGGCAGGTCCATGTCTCCGTCCGTCGTGTCGTGGCGTTCGGAGAACGACCAGGTCGGATCCTCGAATCGCGGCGTCGTGTCCGAATGGCCATCGACGACGATCGCGTCGAAGTGGAGGTTCGGGGTGGAGCTCTCGTTCCGCTCGCACGCGGTGAGCGCGACGAGCGCAATCGCCCAGGCGATGCGTAGCATCGCGGCCCGATGACTGGGTTTCATTCGTCGCCTTTCGTTGCGGCGGGCTGCATCGGGTCGCGGTGATGCTCGCGGGACGGCCGGATCTGGACGGACGGTGCCGGAGCCAGCGACCGGGCGCCCCGCGCAGGCGCGGGCGCCCGGTCGCTGTCCCGACGCGAACTACTCGAGCGTGAAGAGGTCGCCGACCCACGATCGCGTGTTGTGGTCGACGGTTCCCTCGGACACCATCTGCTCGCCGCGACTCGAACGGAGGGCGACGCGGGTCTGCCAGACGTTCGCGCCCACCCGTTTGTAGAGTCCCGAGCCCTCGAACTTGACCCGATCGCCCGGGTCGGGCCATCCAATGCCAGCGAAGTGGATCTCTCCTTCGTCGTCCGTCCCCGTGTAGGTGGCGGTGCCGATCCAGGGTCCGACGAGATCGCCCGAGGTCGTTCCTTCGTAGGTGGCCTCGACGACATCCTGGTCGCCCAACGACACGACGTTGATGGACGTGCTCTTTGCTTCGTAGGCTCCGATTTGCTTGCCGAGCGGCATGGGGGTTCCTCCTTGCGGGAATCGCAATGGGAGAAGTATGTGCCGCCCACGGCCCGAAGAGCAACCGGCTCCCGAGCTCAGGTGGCGTTCCCCGTGCGGCCGTCTTCGGGCGCTGCGGCGGCGAGCTCGCGCAGCGTCTCGAGGCGGCGCAGCTCGTCCCGTGGGAGCGAGAACACCGGTGTGCCCTGGTGACGCGCAAGCCATCGCTCCTCGAAGAGAGAGAACGAGGCGCGCGCAATCCGCGTCCCCGGCGCCAGACGGATCGAGGTCTCGAGGTAGTCGTCCCA
This sequence comes from Myxococcota bacterium, assembly GCA_028284525.1. Lineage (GTDB taxonomy): Bacteria > Myxococcota_A > UBA9160 > UBA9160 > PR03 > JANQRO01. Next base: position 6,429 of record JANQRO010000523.1, read on the forward strand.
GCGCTCGCGCCCCGGCGGGCGGCCGATCCGACTCTCCGCCAGCCCGAGGAGGTAGTAGGCCTCGGCGAGCTCTTCCTCGCCCACCGCCGTGCCCTCGATCAGACGGAAGAGCTGGCCGGAGGCGGCGATGTCGTACACCACCGCGGCGCCCGGGCGACCCGCGCGGCGAAGCTCGTCCCCACGTCGGAGGAGCTGGTGCGCGGGCTCGAGGGGGCCCCCGCCAGCGCTCTCGTTGCCGATCGCCTCGATCGAGTCGAGGCTCGCGAGCCAGCGTCGCAACTCGCGCGCGCGGCCGTCGTCGTCCCCGCCGCGCTCGGCGACCGACGTCAACACCTCGCGCGGGCGCTCGTAGTCGTTGAGCACGCGCAACGACACGATCAGGTAGTCGAGGAGCAGACCGCGGCGGTCGACCGCCAACACCTCGTCGCCCAGCAGCAGGGCTTCGTAGCGGTCACGCGCGACCTCGAACTGACGCGTGGCGAGGAGCAGCCGCAGCCCCTCGTGGGCGGGCAGCGTCGACGGATCGACCGCGTCGACCAGCCGATCGATCGGGCTCTGAAGACCCGGGAGCCGCGTGTGACAGGCCACGCAGTTCTCGACGACCTCGGCCATGCGAAAGCGCGTCGCGCGGACATTGCCGGCGACGTACGCCGCGTGAGCACGCTCGGCGTCGCGCGACAGCGACCGGGCGATCGGGGCGAAGGTCTGGGACTGGTCGTCCGCGTGGGCCTCGAGGTACGCCGCGTCGGACGCCAGCAACCCCACCGCATCGCCAAAGGCGCGGCGCAGCTCGAGGTCGCTGAAGGCGAGATCGCTGAAGACCGCCGGGAGCGCCGCCGTGAGCGCGTCGGCGAGGTTGTTCATCTGCACCCGCACCGGGAGCGGCTCTTCGCTCGGCGGAGCCGGGTCCCGGGGCCGCTGGATCGACTCGAGGTAGTCGA
>JANQRO010000533.1 GCA_028284525.1 Myxococcota bacterium
GTCCGCTACTCCACCGCCGGCGGGAGCCACCTGCGCAACGCGCAGCCCTTCTGCGCCACCACCGACCAGGGACCGGTGGCCCTCGCCCACAACGGCAATCTCGTAAACGCCGGAGCGATCCCCCGCGAGCTCGAGGGCCGCGGGTCGATCCTCACCTCCACCTCCGACAGCGAGGTGATCGTGCATCTGCTGGCGCGCTCCCGCGAGCGCAGCCCCGAAGACCGCATGATCGACGCGCTCTCCCGGGTGAAGGGGGCCTTCACCCTGCTGATGCTCACCGACGACGCCCTGGTCGCTGCCCGCGATCCCTACGGCTTCCGGCCGCTGGTGCTCGGGCGTCTCGGCACGGCGTGGGTGCTCGCCAGCGAGAGCTGCGCCCTCGACCTGATCGGCGCCGAGTACGAGCGCGACATCGAGCCCGGGGAGGTCGTGGTGATCCGCCGCGGCCGCATCCGCAGCCTCTGGCCCTTCCCGTCGGCGCCGCGGGGCGCCTTCTGTGTGTTCGAGCACATCTACTTCGCCCGACCCGATTCGAACCTCGCCGGCCACAACGTCTATCTCTTCCGCAAGGAGCTCGGCCGCATCCTGGCCCGCGAACACCCGGTGGCGGCGGACATGGTGGTGCCGGTGCTCGACTCGGGGAACGCGGCGGCGCTGGGCTACGCCGAGGAGTCGGGGATCCCCTACGAAGCGGCGCTGGTGCGCAACCAGTACGTGAAACGCACCTTCATCGAGCCCTCGCAGTCGGTGCGCGATTTCCGGGTGAAGATCAAGCACAACGCGAGCCGGGGGCTCTTCGAGGGCAAACGCGTCGTCCTGGTCGAAGACTCGATCGTGCGCGGCACGACACTGCTCAAGCTCGTGGGTGTGATCCGCGCCGCCGGCGCCAACGAAGTCCACGTGCGGGTCTCTTCGCCGCCCAACACCGGCCCGTGTCACTACGGCATCGATACTCCCACCCGCGAAGAGTTGATCGCCCACGACCACAGCAGCGAGGAGATCCGCGCCATCCTGGGCTGCGAGACCCTCGGCTACCTGAGCCTCGAGGGTCTGCGCGGCGCCGCCCAACAGCTCAAGCACGGCATCTGCGACGCGTGTTTCTCCGACGACTACCCGGTCGCCATCGAAGAGCGAGACGCCATCCCCCAGCTCTCCCTCTTCCGCCCCATCGAAGCCGAAGACGACGACTGAGCCCGCATCACACGTCCAGCACCCGCTGTGTCGCTCGTCCACCCCAAGGTCGTGCGCCATCGGAAGGCGGACCGGGTGGGTTGCCCTGTGGCACGAGTGCCACCCCTCTCCCTCCCCGCTCGGTGTAGGACCAGGGCAACAGCGGCCCGTTCGAGGTCGTCTGCTCCCCACGCGCTCCGTCCCACCGGGTGGGGCCAGTGTTGCACCCGAGTTGCACGACACCTGCACATCCGTGCAACGCGCACGCATTCGCGACATCAGCCCCGCGCCCGCGTTGCCGATACATGGCCGTGGAGTCTCCAATGGCCGAGACGAAACGCCGCACTGCGCCCTCGGGCGCGCGTCGCTTTACCCTGCGCTTCGACACCCGAGAGGCGTTCGAGGAGCAGTACGTCCAGAATCTGGTGAAGGGTGGCGCGTTCATTCCCACCGAGGCCGAGGTCGAGCTCCGCGAGATCATCCAGGTCGACCTCGACTTCGCCTTCTCCGGGCAGCTCCTACCCCTCGCCGCCGAGGTGGTGCACCTCGTCACCGCGGACACGGCGCCCGCTGGCGTCGAACCCGGTATGGCGGTGCAGTTCCTCGACGAGGCCAAGGCCCTGCGCGAGCAGCTCGAGGGCGCCGCCGGGGGCGGCGCGGAGGTGCCCGAGAGCATCCACGCCGACCCGCCGACCCGCGACATCGACGCCGAGCCCGAGCTCGCACCCGGGCCGGTTGCGTCGGAGGAGGCCCCCGGTCTCGAATCCGCGCCCCAGCACGAGATCGACCCGGACCCGCCGGAGCTCGGGGGCGCCGAGGCCGAGGCCTTCGACGCGAGCCTCTTCGACCCCGAGGCCCTGGACCTCAGCGGCGGGGCCGATCTCAGCGAGCTGGTCGGGTCTCTCGGCAACCCCGACGAGGTGGGGGACCCCGTGTTCTCCGCCGGGCCGCCCGAACACGACCGCACCTTCACCGAGCGCGCCCAGCGCGAATCGGTTCGGGTACCGGTGGTGGTCCACAGCTCCACCGGACTCTCGCTCCCCGGCCGCTCGCGCAACCTCAGCGAGACGGGTGTCCTCGTGTCGATCGACGGCGAGGAGTTGGCCGAGGGCCGCGACGTCACCGTCGACCTGATCCACCCGCGCACCGGAGCGGCTTTGTCGGTGCCGGGGACGATCGCACGTCGCATCGAGGGCAACGGGGTCATCTGCGCCGCCGCGATCCAGCTGCTCCCCGGGCCCGAGCTCCGCGACGACCTCCACGAGTTCGTGCTCGAGATCCACGAGATCGAGCGGACCTACCGGCAGCGTGGGATCCGCGGCCATCTCCAGGAGCTCGGCGCGGTGAGCCTCGTACACATGTTCTCCGCCCTCGCGCCCCGCGGCACGCTCACCGTGAGCTCCGGCGTCGAGGAAGGCACGATCGCCTTCGAGGGGAGCCACCTGGCGTTGGCCGAGGTGGGCTCGGTGGACGGTGTGAAGGCGCTCGCCCGCATCCTCTCCTGGCGCAAGGGTCGCTTCGAGTTCCGCGCGCAGATGGACGCCGTGACCGCCGAGCGACCACGCGTCCCGCTCGAGAAAGCGATGGAGGCCGCCCTCGCGATCGTCGAAGAAGAGGGCGAGGTGGCCGGGCCGACCCTCAGCCCCGACCAGCGTTTCCTGGTGAACCATCACAAGCTCGGCGATCTCGAGTCGCCCCTCACCAAGAGCGAGGAGTCGGTGCTCGAGCTCGCCGCCGCCGACTTCACCCTGCGGCGTATCATGGACGTCATCCCCGACAACGACGCCCAGGTGCGCGCCGCGATCTGGTCGCTCACGCAGCGTGGACTGCTCACCCCTGTGCCGAGCGTGCGGGCCGACTAGCGGGGGGCTCCGCGATCGCCCCGGTTCCGGTGAGCGCGTTCCCGGCCTGGATGCGCCGGCGGATGCGGGTGTCGACGGCGAACCGCGCGTCGTCGAGCTCGGGGTGGTCGAGGTTGTAGTGGAGACCCCGGCTCTCCTGACGCCAGGCGGCACAGTCGATCACCAGCTCGGCGACGAGCGCGAGGTTGCGCAGCTCGATCAGATCCGGGGTGATGTAGAAGTTGCGGTAGTACTCGTCGATCTCTTCCTGCAACAGCCGCAATCGGTGCCGCGCGCGCTCGAGCCGCTTGTTGCTGCGGACGATCCCCACGTAGTTCCACATGAAGCGCCGCACCTCTTCCCAGTTCTGGGTGATCATCACCGCCTCGTCGGCGTCGCGTACAAAGGACGGGTCCCAAGGCGGCACCGACGCGGCGGCGGGCTCGAAGGAGGCCGCGCGCTCCAGGGCAACGCGGGCCGCGGCGTCGGCGAAGACAGCGCACTCGAGCAGCGAATTCGACGCGAGCCGGTTGGCGCCGTGGAGACCGGTGCAGGCGACCTCGCCCACGGCGAAGAGCGAGGGCAGGTCGGTCTCGCCGTCGAGGTTGGTGACGACACCGCCACAGGTGTAATGGGCGGCCGGCACCACCGGGATCGGCTGCTTGGTGATGTCGATGCCGAAGTCGGCGCAGCGCTCGGCAATGTTCGGAAACCGCTCGCGCAGGAACTTGGGGTCGCGGTGACACACGTCGAGGAACACCGCCTCGTCCCCCGAGCGCTTCAGCTCGGTGTCGATGGCGCGCGCCACGATGTCGCGGGGTGCCAAGTCGCCGAGCTCGTGGTAGCGGGACATGAAGGCCTCGCCCCGTCGGTCGCGCAGGATCCCGCCTTCGCCCCGCACCGCCTCGGTGATGAGGAAGGACTTTGCCTGGGGGTGAAAGAGACAGGTCGGGTGGAACTGCATGAACTCGAGGTTCGCGACGGTGGCCCCCGCGCGGTACGCCATCGCGACGCCGTCGCCCGAGGCGACGTCCGGGTTCGAGGTGTAGAGGTAGACCTTCCCGGCGCCACCGGTCGCGAGCACCGTCTGGGGCGCGAGGAAGCGGTGCACGCGGTCGGTGCGGGCGTCGAGGATGTAGGCGCCGACGGCCCGCTCCGGGCCGGGGAGGCCCGCGCGTCGCGCCGTGATCAGGTCTACCGCCAGGTGGTGCTCGAAGAGCGAGACGTTGGGGTGGGTCTTGACGCGGTCTTCGAGGGCGCGGGCGACCTCGCGACCGGTGGCGTCCCGATGGTGCAGGATGCGTCGCTGGCGGTGGGCGCCTTCTCGGCCCAGGGCGTAGTGGGCGGGGTCGTCGGGGCTGCGGTCGAAGCGCACGCCGTGGCCTTCGAGGGCCTCGATGGCCGTCGGACCCCTGGAGACCACGAACTCCACGACCTCCGGATGGCAGAGCCCGGCGCCGGCGAGGAGGGTGTCCTCCACGTGCTGGTCGACCGTATCGTCGGGGCCCACGACGGCGGCGATGCCGCCCTGGGCCCAGTCGGTGGCGGAATCGCGGGTGCTGCGTTTGGTGACCACGCCGACGCGGCCGTGGTCGGCAACGCGGAGCGCGAAGAACAGGCCGGCGAGGCCGCTCCCGAGCACGAGGAAGTCGAAGTCGTGGCGTTCCGGCATCGCGCTGGGTCAGTGTATCCCCCCCGGGCACCCACATCCAAAGCGGGAAACGGTGGATCCGTGCCGATAAGGACCGTGGAGCTCCGCCGGGCCGCAGCAGCGGGCGGGGGCTAAGGGCCGGGAGCGGGTCGTCCGATAACCGCGACGGTGGGCGGGCCGCATCACCCCGAGGGAATTCCGGAGTCAATCCGGGGCACTGGAGGCGCAGCATGCACACGAACTGCGCAACGACCAGGAGGCGGGGATCCCGGCGCCGGGCGACCGTGGCGCACGGGGTGGCCCTC
>JANQRO010000537.1 GCA_028284525.1 Myxococcota bacterium
ACCGTGCGGGGCGATCGAATGCACATCGACTTCGCCGGTACGGGGCCCGCCCTCCCGGGCAACCTCAACGCCCCCCGGGCCGTGGTGCGCGCTGCGGCGATCTACGTATTGCGGTCGATGGTGGCCGAGCGCATCCCCCTGAACGGGGGTTGTCTGCACCCCGTCGAGATCGCGATTCCGTCCGGCTCGCTCCTCGACCCGCCCCCGGGCTCGGCGGTGGTCGGGGGCAATGTCGAGACCTCCCAGCGGGTGGTCGACGTCCTGCTCGGGGCCATCGGCCTGGCCGCCGCCAGCCAGGGCACGATGAACAACGTCACGTTTGGCAACGAGCACTTCGGCTACTACGAGACGGTGGGCGGCGGCGCCGGCGCGGGCGCCGACTTCGCCGGCGCTTCCGGCGTCCACGTCCACATGACCAACACCCGCATCACCGACCCCGAGGTGCTGGAGAGCCGCTACCCGGTGCGGCTCCTCGAGTTCGCCCTGCGCCCGGGCAGCGGCGGCGCCGGCCGACAGCCCGGCGGCGACGGTCTGGTGCGCCGCTACGCCTTTCTCGAGCCGGTGTCGGTCACCCTCCTCACCGAGCGTCGCACGCGCGCCCCCTTCGGTCTGGCCGGGGGCGCCGCCGGCGCGCGCGGACGGAATCTCGTGGCCCGCGCTGGAGGGGCCGACGAAGAAGTCGGGGCGAAAGTGAACCTGCGGCTCGCCGCCGGCGACGAACTGTGTCTCGAGACACCGGGTGGGGGTGGCTACGGCGCGCCCTAGGGCTTAGTGTCCATGCGGGCGCGTAGCTCAACTGGCAGAGCAAGGGACTCTTAATCCCTAGGTTCGGGGTTCGATTCCCCGCGCGCTCACCACCGCCGGGGTGGCGGAACTGGCAGACGCAGTGGCCTTAGGAGCCACCGTCCTTTGGACGTGCAGGTTCGAGTCCTGTCCCCGGCACCACCGTCGTGAGCACCCGGCCGATGCCCCCCCGCCCGCGCTGCTCCGCGATCGCCGACCGGTTGATCCTCGCCCTGTGTCTCGCCGCGTGGGGCTCTGCCTGCGCGCCCGAGGCCACCGCACCCGAGTCGACGCTCACCGCCTTCGTCGGCGCCACCCTGGTCGACGGGACCGGCGGGCCGTCGCGGCCCGACGCCGTGGTGCTCGTGGAAGGCGAGCGAATCGTGGCGGTGGGGTCCCGCGGAGCCGTCGACGTCCCCGGCGACGCAACCGTGGTCGATGTCTCGGGCCGATGGCTCGTGCCCGGCTTGATCGACGCGCACGTCCACTTCTTCGAGTCGGGCCGCATCTACACCAAGCCCGGGCAGATCGACCTCACCCACCTCGTGCCCTACCCGGACGAGGTCGCGTGGATGAAGCAGCGGGTGCCCGCGACGCTCCGGGCGTACCTCTGCGCCGGCGTGACCACCGCCGTATCGGTGGGGGGGCCGCGCTTCGAGTACGAGGTGCGCAGCGCCGCCCAATCGATCGCGGCGGCGCCCAACGTGGTGGTGGGGCACGGCCCGCTGACCCTCGTCCCCGCGGAGGTGCTCTTTCCGCCCTTCGACGGGGATGTCTCGGTGCGAAGCGTCACCGACACGGAGAGCGCCCGCACCACGGTCCGCGAAGCTGTCGCTTGGGGTGCCGACCTGATCAAGACGGGCGTGCTCGGCGGGCCCTTCGCCGCGTACGAAGCGGACTACGCCGCAGTCCACGACGCGGTGGTCGAAGCGGCGCGCGTTGAGGGGCTCCGGGTCACGGCCCACGTGACCGAGCTCGAGGCGGCGCGGACGCTCATCGAGGCGGGCGTCGACAGCCTTCAGCACCTCCCCCTCGACGCGCTCGTCGACGAGGCGTTCCTCCGTCTCGCCGCGGAGCGCGGGGTGATCGTGGTGCCGACCCTCGCCGTGGGCCCGCGCAACTTCGTCCAGCCCTACGATCGGTCCTACGATCTCCTCCCGATCGAGGAGATCTGCGGGGACCCCCAGGTCATCGCGTCCTGGTACGAGGTGGACGACCTCCCGCCCTTGGGCGGCGGATTCGCCGAGCTCTTCGCGGCGGGTGACGGAGTCCCCCAGCAGAACATCCGTCGGCTCCACGAGGCCGGTATCCCCCTGGCTGCCGGCTCCGACGCCGGGAACTTCGGGCTGCTCCACGGGGCCTCGCTCCACTACGAGCTCGACCGGATGCAGGCGGCCGGCATCCCCGCGGCGGACCTCCTCGTCGCGGCGACCCTCCACGCCGCCCGGGTGGGTGGCGTCGGGGCCGAGGTGGGGAGCGTCGAGGTCGAAAAACGCGCCGACCTGCTGATCCTCGACGCCGATCCCCTCGAAGACGTCTCCGCGCTCCAGGCCATCCACCGGGTGGTGAAGAGCGGGCGGGTCTTCGAGCGCGACGAGCTCCTCCCTACGCGGTAGCCGGCGCGGTGTGGCGGGGTTCCCCGTGTGGCGCAGGAGCGCGCGCCGTGCGAGGGACCTGCCCGACCCGGGAGCGTCTGGCGGATACCTCGGGGGAGGGCGTAGACTGACGAGCCCCCCGGCGTCCCGCCGCGGCGGCCATTCGAAACGGACCCGAATGAGCGACCAGAGTCCCCAGGTGGAATGGAGCGACGAGAGTCCCGCGGTGAAGCGCGTGACGGTGGAGGTGCCCCAGCGGCGCGTCGACCAGATCTACGCCCGGGCCTACAAAGAGTTGGCCAAGGGTGCGCAGGTGCGGGGGTTTCGGCGTGGAAAGACGCCGCGTTCGGTGCTGCGTCGGCTCTACGGGGCGGCGCTCGCGGAGGATGTCCACCGCACCCTCGTCCAGGAGACCCTGCCCGAGGTGGTGCAGGACCGCGAACTCTTCCCGGTGAGCGAGCCCCAGATCGAGGGAGACCTCCCCGCCGAGGGACAGGCCTTCCGCTATGTGGCCGTGGTGGAGGTGAAGCCGCCGATCGAGCTCGGCGACCTGGGCGGCCTGGCTGCGAGCCGGCCGGTGGAGACGGTCGGGGAAGACAAGGTCGACGAGGCTCTCGAGAATCTGCGTCAGCGCCAGGCGACCCTGATCGAGGAGCCGGCAGACACCGCGGCCACCGAGGGTCACCACGTCACCATGGACTTCATCGGTCGCATCGATGGCGAGCCCTTCGAGGGCGGCGCCGGCAACGACGTCACCGTCGAGCTCGGCAGCGGGCAGCTCCTCCCGGACTTCGATCGCCAGCTCGTCGGGGCACGGGCCGGCGAAGAGCGCACCGTGCACATCACCTTCCCCGACGATTACGGCGAGGAGAGTCTCGCGGGCAAGCAGGCCGAGTTCGCCGTCCAGGTGAACACCCTGCAGCGTCGCGAGGTGCCGGCCCTCGACGACGAGTTCGCCAAGGACCTGGGCGACTTCGACGACCTCGAAGCGCTGCGCGCCCGCGCGCGCAGCGACCTCGAGAGCGCGCGCGAGCGCGAGGTGAAGCAGGCGCTGCGGACCTCGCTTCTCGACAGTGTGCTCGAGCGCGTCGAGATCCCGGTGCCGCCGCGTCTCGTCGACGAACGCTTGCAACGCCGCATCGCGATGTCACAGCAGGACATGGTGCGCCAGGGGCTTCCCGAATCGCTGGTGCAGGGACAGGCGGCGAGCTGGGCGGAGAACTGGCGCCCGTCGGTCGAACGCGAGATCCGCGAAACGTGGGCGCTCCAGCAGGTGGCGGAGGATCAGAACATCGAGGTGGACGACGCCGCCGTGGACACGCGTCTCGGCGAGATGGCCGAGCAGCAAGGTGTCGATGCCGCGATGTTGCGCAAGGAATACCGCGAGCACGGTCTCCTCGAAGCGATCCGCTCGGATCTGACACAGGAGCGGGCCGTTGAATTCCTTCTCACCGAGGCTACCGTCGAAGAATCCACCGACGAGTGATGGGAAAGACCCGCGCCGGGTCCTCGCAACCACCCGCAATGCAGGCCTCTACTCGAACGCGTCCACGCCGCTCGGGGGTCGCAAAGGAAGCTTCGATGCCCCTGGTGCCGATGGTGATCGAGCAGAGCCCCCGAGGCGAACGGGCGTACGACATCTACTCGCGGCTGCTCAAGGACCGCATCATCTTTCTGGGCAGCGGTGTCGACGACGATGTCGCCAACCTCGTGATCGCGCAGCTGCTCTTCCTCGAGGCCGAAGACCCCGAGAAGGACATCCACCTCTATATCAACTCACCCGGGGGGTCCATTACGGCGGGCCTCGCGATCTACGATACGATGCAGTACGTGCGTCCTGACGTGTCCACGATCTGCCTCGGCCAGGCCGCCTCGATGGGCGCCTGGCTGCTCGCCGCCGGCGCGGCGGGCAAGCGGATGGGGCTCCCCAACAGCCGCATCATGATTCACCAGCCCATGGGTGGGTTTCAGGGGCAGGCAACTGACATCGACATCCAGGCGCGCGAGATCCTGAAAATCCGTGAGCGCATGAACGAGATCCTCGCCGACCACGTCGGCGTCCCCGTCGACCAGATCGCGAAGGACACCGAGCGCGATTACTTTATGTCCGGAGAGGAGGCGCAGGCCTACGGGATCATCGACCGGGTGGTGACCCGCCGGCCCCTCGCACCTTCCGACTCGGACGCGCCCCCCTCCAACGGATCGGATTCCACATCCTGAGCCCCGACGGGCTCCACGGAGGCGATGCGGCGTGAAGAAGCGGGACGACAACTCGAACCTCTCTTGCTCGTTCTGTGGAAAGAGCCAGCGGGAAGTCAAGAAGCTGATCGCCGGGCCGACGGTCTACATCTGCGATGAGTGCATCGAGCTGTGCAACGACATCATCGCCGAGGAGTACGGGCGGGAGGAGGTCAGCGCCGAGACCTCCCAGGTCCCCAAGCCCCAGGAGATCAAGAAGATCCTCGACGACTACGTCGTCGGGCAGGAGCGCGCCAAGAAGGTCCTCTCCGTGGCGGTGCACAACCACTACCGCCGCATCGAGAGTCAGGCCTTCGTGGGCGACGTCGAGCTCCAGAAGTCCAACATCCTGATCCTGGGCCCCACGGGCAGCGGCAAGACCCTGTTGGCCCAGACCCTCGCCAAGATCCTCGACGTGCCCTTCACGATCGCCGACGCCACGACCCTCACCGAGGCGGGCTACGTCGGCGAGGACGTCGAGAACATCATCTTGAATCTGCTCCAGGCGGCGAACTACGACGTGGAGCGCGCCCAGCGGGGCATCGTCTACATCGACGAGATCGACAAGATCGCCCGCAAGAGCGAGAACCCCTCGATCACCCGCGACGTGTCGGGCGAGGGTGTGCAGCAGGCATTGCTCAAGATCATCGAGGGCACCACGGCGAACGTGCCCCCCAAGGGTGGGCGGAAGCACCCCCAGCAAGAGTTCCTGCAGATCGACACGACCAACATCCTGTTCTTGTGTGGCGGTGCCTTCTGCGGCCTCGAGCAGGTGGTGGAGCAACGCGTCGGTGTTAAGGGGATGGGGTTCGGCGCCGAGGTGAAGAAGGCCGGCGAGCGCAAGCTGGGCGAGATCCTGAAGGACGTCCAGCCCGAAGACCTGCTGAAGTTCGGGTTGATTCCCGAGTTCGTGGGGCGGCTCCCGGTGATCGCGACCCTCGAAGAGCTGAACGAGGACGCCTTGATCCAGATCCTCACCGAGCCCCGCAACGCGCTGGTGAAGCAGTACCAGAAGCTCTTCGAGTTCGAAGACGTGCGGCTGCGCTTCACCGACGGCGCCCTGCGGGCCATGGCGCGCCAGGCGATCGAGCGCAAATCCGGGGCCCGCGGCCTGCGCTCGATCATGGAGGGCTTGATGCTCGACCTGATGTACGACATCCCGTCCCGCGACGACGTCGAGGAGTGCGTGGTCGCCGAGGAGGTGGTGGAGCAGGGCGCCGAGCCGCTGCGTGTCCTCAAGAGCGAAGCGGAGTCGGCCTAGCCCATGGCCATCCAAGGCGACATGCGTCCGCTCGCGATGCTTCCGCTCCGGGACATCGTCGTGTTTCCGCACATGGTGGTGCCGCTCTTCGTCGGCCGCGCCAAGTCGATCGCGGCCCTCGAGGAGGCCTCGGCGAACGACCGCGAGCTCTTCCTCGTGGCGCAGCGGCAGGCCGGCCAGGACGACCCGGGCGAGGGCGACGTCTACGAGATCGGCACCGTCGGTACGATCGTGCAGATGCTGCGGCTCCCCGACGGCACGGTGAAGGTGCTGGTCGAGGGCAAGCAGCGCGCCCGGATCGGCCGCTTCGAGCAGAGCGATCCCTTCTTTGCGTGCAGCGTCGAGCGCATCGGGGAGACCGAGGAGGTCGACGCCCAGGGGCAGACCCTGGTCGAGGCGCTCCACGAGGGCTTCGAGAAGTACGTCAAGCTCAACAAGAAGATCCCGCCGGAGACGCTCAACTCGGTCACCCAGCTCGAGAGCATCCCGCGGCTCTCCGACGCCGTCGCCGCGCAGCTCAACCTGAAGATCGAGCAGCGTCAGGAGCTCCTCGAGATCCTCGAACCCGCCCGGCGTATCGAGGAAGTGCTGAACCTCCTCAACGCCGAGCTCGAGGTCCTCGAGGTCGAGGGCAAGATCCGCACCCGCGTCAAGAAGCAGATGGAGCGCTCCCAGAAGGAGTACTACCTGAACGAGCAGATGCGGGCGATCCAGAAGGAGCTGGGCGAGCGCGACGAGTTCAAGAACGAAATGCAAGAGCTCGAAGAGCAGCTCGCCGAGAAGAACCTCCCCGAAGAGGTCCAGACGCGGGCGGAGAAAGAAATCCGCAAGCTCAAGATGATGTCGCCGATGAGCGCCGAAGCCACCGTGGTGCGCAACTACGTGGACTGGATCCTGGCGCTCCCGTGGGACGAGTACAAAGACGAGAAGAAGGACGTCACCCACGCGGAGACGGTCCTCGACGAGGACCACTACGGGCTCGAGAAGCCCAAGGAACGCATCGTCGAGTACCTGGCCGTGCAGAGCCTGGTCGAGAAGATGAAGGGGCCGATCCTGTGTCTGGTAGGCCCCCCCGGTGTCGGGAAGACCTCACTCGGGAAGTCGATCGCCCGCGCGACGGGGCGCGACTTCGTCCGGATGTCGCTGGGCGGCGTGCGCGACGAGGCCGAGATCCGCGGTCACCGACGCACCTACATCGGGGCGCTGCCGGGGAAGGTGATCCAGTCGCTCAAGAAGGCCGGGAGCAGCAACCCCGTCTTCCTGCTCGACGAGATCGACAAGATGTCGACCGACTTCCGCGGCGACCCCTCGTCGGCGCTCCTCGAGGTGCTCGACCCCGAGCAGAACCACACCTTCGCCGACCACTACCTCGATCTCGACTACGACCTGTCGCGGATCATGTTCGTGTGCACCGCCAACGTGCTGCACCAGATCCCGCGCCCGCTCCAGGACCGCATGGAGATCATCCAGCTCCCCGGCTATATCGAGTCGGAGAAGCTCCAGATCGCCAAGAACTTCCTGGTGCCCAAGGTGCGCGAAGCGAACGGTCTGCAGGAGGACTGGATCGAGTTCAGCGACGCGGGGATCACCGAGATCATCCGCAGCTACACCCGCGAGTCGGGGGTGCGCAACCTCGAGCGCGAGCTCGCGTCGATCTGCCGCAAGGTCGCCCGGGACGTCGTGAAGGAAGGCGCCGACAAGGCCACCAAACGCAAGGTCACCCCGACCCTGGTGAAGAAGCTCCTCGGGGTGCAAAAGTTCCGCTTTGGCGAGAGGGAAGACGAAGACCGCGTGGGGCTGTGCACCGGCCTCGCCTACACCGAGACCGGTGGCGAGCTGCTCCAGACCGAGGTGGCCGTCACCACCGGCAAGGGCAAGCTCCAGATCACCGGACGCCTCGGCGAGGTGATGCAGGAGTCGGCCAACGCCGCGGCCTCCTACGTGCGCTCGCGGGCCAAGCAGCTCGGCCTCTCCCGCGATTTCTACTCGAAGATCGATCTTCACGTGCACGTGCCCGAGGGCGCCACGCCCAAGGACGGACCCTCCGCCGGCATCACCATCGCCACCGCGATCGCCTCGGCCCTCACTCGGGTGCCGGTGCGCTCCAACGTGGCGATGACCGGCGAGATCACCCTGCGTGGCCGCGTGCTCCCGATCGGCGGCCTCAAAGAGAAGCTCATCGCGGCGCTCCGCGGCGGGATCGAAAAGGTCCTGATCCCCAAGGAGAACGAGAAAGACTTGAAGGAGGTGCCGAGCAACATCACCTCCAAGCTCGAGCTCGTTCCCGTGGAGCACATGGACGAGGTGCTCGCCCAGGCGCTGGCCGTGGAAGACCCGGCCCGTTTCCTCCGCGAGGGCGACCACGCCATCGAGGACATCTACGACCCGCTCCCCGAAGCGGACCTCGAAACGGAGATCCCGGCCGGGGTCAACTGAGCGCGGGCGCGTCGGCGTTCGTTCGAGGCAGAGGGCTTCGGTCCGGGCCCCGCGGGTCGCGAGCGGCGTCATCCAGATGGGCACCGACTCGGACGGGGGGCTCGCCCTGAGCGCACCGCCAGGCGCCCCGGCGCACGGTCCCGCCGCCGTCGGACGTCGCGTGGTCCTCAGGCGTCCCAGCTCGGGCGCGCGCGGAGCCGGTCGAACCAGCCGTTCACGTGCTTGAGCTCCGCGGAGACCGGGATCTCGAGCAGCCCGATCACCATCGCGGCGCACATCCCCGTGATGTCCGCCATGGTGAAGGTGTCGCCGGCGGCGAAAGGACGTCCGTCGGCGAACTCGCCGTCGAGCCACGCGAGCTTGCGAGCCGTCATCTCGCGTTCCGCCTCCGCGAAGGCGGGCACCTGGATGCGCCGCGTCGCGAAGAATTCGAAGGTGTGCTGCGCGATGTGGCCGACGGTGTCCATCAGTTCGAGCTCGACCCGGCGGTTCCACATCGCGACCTGCGCCCGCTCGAGCGGGGTCGTACCGAAGAGCGGCGGGTCGGGGTGGAGCTCGTCGAGGTAGCGGCAGATCGCCACGCTCTCGGAGAGGGTCGTGCCGTCGTCGAGTTCCAGCACTGGCGTCAAGCCGAGGCTGTTCTTGGCGAGGAACTCTGGGGTCCGGGCCTCTCCGGCCTGGAGATCGAGATCTACCCGGGGGATCTCGATCCCCTTTTCTGCCAGAAAGATCCGGACCTTGCGCGGGTTGGGGGCGGGTGCGTTGTAGAGCTTCACGGGCGTCGTCTCCTCCTGGGGGCGCGTCTTGACGACATTGTTCCATTAAACAATCATATGATCAATTGATCAAATATGGAGCCGCGATGTCCGATCCCCTGGATGCCACGTTTGCCGCGCTCTCCGATCCGACCCGGCGCGGCATCCTCGCCCAGCTCTCGACCGGCGAATGCTCGGTGGGAGAGCTCGCCGAGGCCTTTCCCATCACCCAGTCCGCCGTGTCCCGCCACCTCCAGGTGCTCGAGCGGGCGGGCCTCATCACCCGGCGCCGGGACGGGCAGCGCCGATTGTGTCGTCTCGAGGACGCTCCCTTCGACGCCGCGAGCGCCTGGATCGACCGGACCCGCGCGGAGTGGGAGGCGCGGCTGGACCGGCTCGGGCGCGTCGTCGCCCGCGGCGCCGACGTCCCGAAGACGGGCCGATGACCGCGCGCAGCGTCGAGGTCTCCCGTCGCTACCCCGCGACCGCACCCGACCTGTTCCGGGCCTGGGTCGAGCCCGACCTGGTCGAGAGCTGGTGGGGGCCCGAGGGGTTCAAGACCGTGGTCACCCACCTCGACGCCCGCGTCGGGGGAACCTTTCGCTTCGAGATGATCTCGCCCTCGGGCGCCCGCGGCGCGATGGCCGGGTTCTACCGCGAGGTCTCCCCCGGGCGTCGGCTCGTGTTCGAGCTCACCGAGCACTGCAACTGCGACCTCGCGCCCGGCGACCCGCCCCAGCTCGACGCGACCGAGGTCTGCGTCGAGTTTCTCGAAGACGGCGACGGGACCCTCGTCCGCATCGTGCACCGGGGTCTCACGAGCGATGCGATCGCCGGCCGCACCGGCGGGGGCTGGGCCAGCGGTCTCGCCTGTCTCGCCCGCGCGGTGGGCGGCTAGGCCCCGGCGCCGCTCTCGCTCGCGCGGCGCGCCTGCGATCCCCCGCGGTCGAGCTGGAAGGGAGGATCACGGCATGGACATCACCGAGCGCGGAGCGTTCGTCGCGCACGTCACGAGTGGGCACCCGCCGAGGTGCCTGGCGTACACTCCGGGGGCCTCGGTCACTCGTTGGGAGTCCCCATGCCGCCGCTCGACGACCACGCGCTCTCCGACGTCCGCATCCTCGACCTGAGCCGGGTCGTCGCCGGGCCCTACTGCACTCGGATGCTCGCCGAGATGGGCGCCGAGGTGATCAAGATCGAGCCGGCGCCCGCCGGCGAGCTCTCGCGGGGGGCGGCGTCGTTCAAGGGCGGCCGCAGCCTCTACTTCGTCCAGCAGAACCGCGGCAAACAGAGCGTCTGTGTCAACCTGAAGGACCCGCGCGGCATCGCGTTGGTGGCCGAGCTCGTGCCCCACGTCGACGCCGTGGTGGAGAACTTCCGCCCCGGCGTGCTCGACGGCATGGGCTTGGGCTACGAGCGCCTCCGCGAGCTCAAAGAGGACATCATCCTGTGCTCGATCTCGTCCTTCGGACAGACGGGCCCCTTGGCCTCGAAGCCCGGGTACGACTTCATCGCCCAGGCCTACTCGGGGATGACCTCGATGATCGGGGACCCGGGGGAGCCGCCGGCGCTCCCCTCGGCGGCCATCGGCGACGCCAGCACGGGGGCCCACGCCGCCGTCGCGCTCCTCGCGGCGCTCCACCGCCGCAACCGGACGGGGAAGGGCGAGCGCATCGACGTCTCCATCCTCGACGTCTACTACGCCTATCACGACGCCAACGTCCACGTGTACAGCGGGACCAACGGCGAGGTGGTCCCCACCCGCGCCGGCCGCTATTACGGCTTCGCCTGCCCGGCCGGGGTGTATCGCTGCGGCGACCAGTACATCGTGGTGATGGGCATGCTCCACCACTGGCCCGACCTCTGTCGGGCGATGGGGCGAGAAGACCTCATCGACGACCCGGAGCTCGGCAACGACCGCAGCCGCGTCAAGCGCCGGGACGACGTGACCGAGATGCTCGAAGACTGGCTCGGCCAGTTTCCCGACGTCCACGCCGCCGTCGCGGAGCTCGAGCGTTTCGACGTGCCCTGTGCCCCCGTGCTCTCGATCGCCGAAGCGACCCAGCACCCACATCTGCGCGAGCGCGGCACCGTGCAGGCCATCGACGATCCGGTACACGGCCCGGTGGAGATCCCGGCCATGCCGATCCGCTGGGGCGAGCTCCCGAACCAGCCCCCCATCGACTCGCCCACTCTCGGCCAGCACAACCGCAAGGTCCTGGCCGACATCCTGGGTCGCAGCGAGGCCGACCTCGAGGCGCTGCGCGACGCGGGCGTGCTCCTCGAGAAAGAGGTGTAGACGCCGTCGTCGCGCTTGGCCTAGGTTGCGACCGACCCCTCGCACCCGACGAGTGCTGCCGGAGGAGCCTGCGTGCGGACCCCGCGTCTTCGACCCGTCTCGTCCCTCGCGATCCTCGGCATCGCGCTCCTGGGGAGCGGCGTGGCGACGGCCACACCGGTGCGCTCCATCCCGGGCCTCGAATCGATCACCTTCTGGGAGCGCACGGGGGGCGCGGGGCCGAGCGCGTCGACCTTCCTGGTCGCGGGCTCCGAGCTCACCATTCGCTTGAGCGACCCGCTCGGGGCGGCCAACCACGACATCTCCGGAGCGAGCACCGAGTACTACGACGTCTACTACTCCGACGCCAACGGCGCGTTCGACCTCGACGGCGAGTACTTGAGCATCGAAGGCGTCTTTCTGCAGGGGGCGCCCGCCGGCGGCGGGCTCAACCTCGCGGAGATCGAGCTCAACTTCTCGGCCGCACCCGGCGAGTTCGGCAACTTCGTCGCCAGCTTCGTCGCGCTCGGCGACAACGCGTTCCCGGCAACCGTGGGTCGCGCGATCGACGGCGATCTCCTCACCCACACGACGATGGGCAACACGGCGGGGAGCGACCAACGCCTGCGCGTGACGCTCGGCTTCCGCTCCTCGTCGGGCGAGCCCCCGAGCGACCCGATTCCGGAGCCCGCGACGGCGCTGCTCCTCGCGCTCGGCGTGCTCGGCCTGGCGTCGCGCGGCAAGCGGACGAACGCGTAGGGCGCGCGTCCGCGACCGTCTCCACGGGTTTGGCGGAAGCAGTCGCGTTTCCGCTCGCTGGAGACCGGCCGCGGGCGAGCTACGGTGGACGTCTCGGGCGTGTAGCTCAGCTGGGAGAGCACCTGGTTTACACCCAGGCGGTCGGCGGTTCGATCCCGTCCGCGCCCACCAACCCAAACCAACACCTAGCACCGAGGGGCGCCGCTCCCCGGCACCGAGGCCGTTTGGTGTAGGCCGAGCGATCGGGAGCGGGGTATGTCATCGGCGAGCGCTGCAAGGAAGCGTTCGACGGCGGCCCGGCTCGGGGCGGCGGAGCCATCGCCCCCGAGACCGCGAGCGGAGATCGCCGGAACCGACCGAAGGTCGAAGATCCATCGCCGGCTGGTGCTCGCTCCCCTCTCTGGTGCTTTGCTGTCGCTCCTGCCGCGAGACGAAAGACGTCGCCCGCCCGGGGAGGCCCACGCGTTCAAGCTTTCTTGGTGGCGTGGAGAAAGGTGCCACCAGCGAGGACCGTCTGGGTCTCGGTCGCGAGGGCGGTGACGTAGGGCCTCGACGCGTGGTCCTCGAACTCGCGTTCCATCAGCTCGCCGACCGTCATGGAAGCAAATTCCTCCTTCGCCGGGCTCGGCAACCCTCTCGAGTAGGTCCGCATCATCCTCTGCAGCGCTCGGATCGGCCAGAAGGGGCGGGGGACGTGCAGCTCCTGGATCTCCATCGAGCCCTCGTAGAGGCTCCGGTGCCCTTCGATGGTCATGTTGAAGTAGTGGTGGGGAAACCCGTGGTACTCGTGGAGGAAGGGCACCGCGGAGAAGAGACGACCACCCGGCTTGAGCACCCGAGCGATCTCGCTCGCGCACATGAGGGGGTGCCGGGTGTGCTCCAGCACCGCGATGCTCAGGACCGCGTCGAAGGTATCGTTCGAGAAGGGCAACTCCTCGCCCACGCCGAGGACGTCGGTGGAGTAGTACGGGGCGACCTCGTAGTTGACGACGTTGCTGTAGTAGGTGTTTCGCAGGCCGGCTCCACAATCCAACACGAGTCCGTCGGGGAGCGATTCGATGATCTGTTTCGACGGAAGGCCGTAGTCGTGAGCGCTGACGTGCTCCGTGTCGGAGATACCAAAGTTCTCGCGTAGCGTGTCCGAGAGAAAATCGATCTGGCCGGTTCGCGGGTCGCGGTCGTGGGGTCGATCCCACTCGATCCGGTCCCCGAGCGCTTCGAGCTTGTCTCGGCGGAGTCGCAGCACATCGGGAAGCAAGCGGGTGTCGAGGACCTTGCGCCCCTGCGCCTGGCCAAAGCGCTCGAAGTGCTCTCGCGCCGAGTCGAAGACGCCGCGTCGAAGTGCCGCCTCGACACCGGGGTTGGCGGCGAGGTATCCCGACTCGGTGAAGTTGTCCGCATCCGCTGCCACGAGAACCTGAAGCGCCTCAAACATGGTCCGACATCTCCCGCGCAGAGCTTAGGGTCTGGCGGTCCTCGGGCAGGCCCCCGCCGATCGAGCGCCCATCGAGCAAGGTCCGTACGGGCCCCAGCACCGCAGCGGGCCACTCCGGCCTGCCGGCCGGACCTCGAGCGTTGCGCGTTCTCGCCCCGCTGGACGCCCGCTCGCGTGAGCGCCCCCAACCCGCCTTGACAGCGTCCGTTTTGAGTCACTAGCGTTCGCGCGTGGGGCATTTCGTCGGTTCGTCGCTCGATGCGTTCCGTCTTCGATGGCGCGGCCGTCTGGCCGCCGCACTCACGATCTGCCTTTCGCTCTCGCTGCTCTCGCTGCTGGTCCCCGCTCGCTCGAGGGACGTGGCGAGCCGGATTCCTCGGGCCTCGACGACCGGTGCCTCCGCCGGCTCGCGGGACGTGCACCTCGGGGGCTGCGACCTGCCCCTGCCCTTGATCCAGACCGCTTGGGTCGAGGACCACGAGCGGCGGGTCGACCCGGTCGGAGACGCGCCCGCGAGCGAGGTGGCAGCTCCGAGCACCCGAGCCTTCCCCGGCCGCCGCACCCACGCCCGACCGGTGTTCGCCGCACCGCCCGAGCGCATCCCCGCCGCCGTCCCATGGCGACCCCGCGACCGGGCGCCTCCCCCCCCGGCCTGAGGGCCGGTACCCGGCTCTCCATCGGCTGACCTGGGCCGGGCGCGGCGACTGCGCGCTCGACCGCCGCGAGATCGGGCGCGGGTCGCCAACGCTCTCACGACTCGTGAGGCGGCGGCCACCCCGCTTCCCCGGTCGACCCGAGTGAGGACAGTCCGCGCATCGGCGTTCCATCGCGACGCAGCGCGCGCGGACATCGAAGCAGCACCAAGGGGGAACGCCATGACGGACCAACCGTCGCCGAGTCCCAAGGGGACGCTCTCGGGATTGTCGAAGAACTGGAAGGCGGATCTGGTCTCCGGCCTCCTGGTGTTCCTGATCGCGCTTCCCCTGTGTCTGGCCATCTCCCTCGCGTCCGGCTACCCGGCGATCGCGGGGATCTTCACCGCGATCGTCGGCGGTGTGCTGTCGAGCTTCATCAGCAACTCGGAGCTCACCATCAAAGGCCCCGCGGCGGGGTTGATCGTCATCGCGCTCGGCTGCGTGACGGAGTTCGGCTTCACCGGCGGGGCAGACCCCGCGGCCGACTTCCAGGCCTACCGGCTGGCGCTGGGCGTCGGGGTGGTCGCCGGAGCGATCCAGATCCTGCTGGGCGTGTTCCGGTCCGGAATTCTGGGGGAGTTCTTTCCCACCGCAGCGGTACACGGCCTGCTGGCCTCGATCGGCGTTCTGGTCATCGCGACCCAGTTCCCGATCACGCTCGGGGTGAGCGCGAGCGGAACCCCGCTCGAACGACTCGCCAGCTTCCCGAGCTACGTCATGAATCTCAATCCCGCGGTCGCGCTCATCGGGGGGTCGAGCCTCGCGATCATGTTCGGCTACCCGCTGATCAAGAACCCGACCCTGCGAGCGATTCCAGCACCCCTGGTGGTCCTGCTGGTCGCCGTGCCCCTGGGCATGGCCCTCGACCTGGGAACGGAGCAGACCTACTCCTTCGGCGGAGCCAGCCATCCCCTGGGCCCCGAGTTCCTCGTCAACGTGCCGTCCAATCTGTTCAGCGCGTTCACCTTTCCGGATTTCTCGGGGGTCCCGACCGCGACGGGCGTCAAGTACATCGTGATGTTCGCGCTGATCGGGAGTCTCGAGTCACTTCTGAGCGCGAAGGCCATCGATCAGATCGATCCGTGGCGACGCAAGACGAACCTCGACCGCGACCTGCTCGCCGTCGGGGTCGGCAACACGCTCGTCTCCTTCGTCGGCGGTCTCCCGATGATCTCCGAGATCGTGCGTAGCCGGGCGAACATCGACAACGGCGCCCGAACGCGGTTCGCCAACGCGTTCCACGGGACCTTCCTGCTCGTCTTTGTCGCGGCCGTCCCGGCGTTGATCAACCAGATCCCGCTCGCGGCCCTGGGGGCGATGCTCGTCTTCACCGGCTTCCGCCTGGCGTCGCCCTCCGAGTTCGTGCACATGTATCGAATCGGGCGCGAGCAGCTCGTCGTCTTCGTCGCCACGATCCTGGGGGTCCTCGCGACGGACCTGCTGAGCGGGATCGGGATCGGCATCCTGGTGAAGGCGATCATCCACGTGATCAACGGTGCGCCGGTGGCTTCGCTGCTCAAATCCGACATCACCGTCGATCCCGGGAGCGGCTCGGACGCGACCATCGCGGTTCGGCGATCGGCGACCTTCGGCACCTGGATCCCGCTCAAGCGACGAATCGACCGCCTGCCGGACGCGCCACGCATCGTGGTCGACCTGTCGAACACCGCGTTGGTCGATCACACCGTCATGGCGAATCTCCAGGCATTGGGCGAGGACTTCGAGGAAGGCGGTAGATCGCTGGTAGTCACCGGTCTGGAGGGGCACCACGCGATGTCCGACTACCCGAGCGCTGCGCGCAAGAAGGCATCGAATTGAGCGAACCGAGCGAGATGGAGACCCCGGCCGACGCGACCGAGGCGAGATCGCGTCTGCTGCGCGAGATCGACGAGGCGGCCGAGCCGGTCTCGCAGTTCTGGCCGATGAAGGGGTTCGTGTCCCACAACCCCCTCCAGGGGCTCGAGCATCTTCCCTTCGATGAGGCGGTGCAGCAGGCGAAGCATCTCATCGGGGCGGAGGGGTACCTCCCGGTCGAGGAGTATCGCGAGCTGTTTGCGGAGGGTCGCATCACGGATCGCAGCGTCGATCGCGCGCTCGCGCGGGTCGGCCCGAGCGACGACCGGTCCCTGTCGCTCGCGTCCCGCACCATCACGGCGGCGGAAGTCCACAAGCTGCATCTGCTGCACGGGATCGACCCCCTCGAGCCGGCGCTCTTCGACTGGATGTTCACCAGTGCCGGGGCCCTCGCGCGACCCTGCGCCGGCGTATCGAGCGGTCTCGATCTCGTCGCGCTCTGGCGCCACGTGCTCGCCACGCTCGAGCTCACGGACCCCCGCCTCGGTCTTCCGGACGATGCGACGGAGCGGGGAGACCCGGCGACCGTCGAGCTGCCCTACCGCCGCGCGCTCAGCGACTGGATCGACGAGCGGACCGGGTCGTCCGTCGTCGCGACGATCGACACGCAGGTGATCAAATGGGTCTCGTCCTTCGTCGACGAGGGGATGGCCGGGTGGTCGATGCCGTCGAGACGGAGCGGGTTCTACGCCGCGTGGCGCGAGCTGGCGCAGCACGACCACAGCGGTCGCTTGCTGGGGATCCATCGTTGCGCGGCGAAGATCGCCGCGCTGCCGGCCGACCCGGAAGCGGCGATCGCGAGCCTGCTCGAGACGATGCAGATCCCCGATTCGCGCTGGCCCGACTATCTGGCACGGGTGCTCGCGCAGCTCCCGGGCTGGACGGGGCTCGTCCGCTGGCGCGGCGCGAACCCGGACGACCCGATTCAGAAGCTCAATCCGATCGACGTCACCCAGTATCTCGCCGTTCGGTTGTTCTATGAAGCGGAGCTCGTCGGGGCCGAAGCGCGCCGCCGATGGAAGGGTCGCGGAACGCTCCCGGAGATCGCGGGGCACCTCGCCGCCGCCGGCGCCGACGCCACCGTCGGTCCCAACAAGAAAGGGGTGTGCGACGACGCGTGGCGCGTCTTCCGGCTCGCGCAGTGGCTCGCCCTGTCCGAGGAAAGCGTCACGGCCCTCAGCGGGGAGCAATCGCAGACGCTGTTGGGCTGGCTCGACGACTTCCCGGCGTCGCGCCAGAACCCCGTCTGGCTGGAGGCGTACGAAGATTCGTTCCGCATCGAGCTGCTGTCGAAGATCTCCTCTCACCGCGCCTCGGCGCCGGTGGTGGAAGGACGCCCGCTGGCCCAGGCCGCGTTCTGTATCGACGTCCGTTCGGAGCCGTTTCGCCGCAATTTCGAGGCGACGGGCCCCTACGAGACCTTTGGCTACGCGGGGTTCTTCGGGATTCCCATCGACCACCGCGGCTTCGACACGGACGAGTCGTTTCCATTGTGTCCGGTTCTTCTCACGCCTTCGAACGCGTTGTTCGAGCTGCCCCGCGCGGGTCAGGAGCAGGCGCTCGAGCGCTACGCGTCGGGCTCTCGGTGGAAACGACTCGGCGAGCACCTCTTCCACGACTTGAAACACAATCCCGTCGCGTCGTTCCTGCTCGTCGACGTACTCGGGATGTTCTTCAGTCTCGGGCTGGTGGGCAAGACGCTGTTGCGGCGGCCCTACCACACCCTCCTCGGTGGGTTGCGGGGGTGGTTTCGGCAACCCGTGGTGACCGAGATCCGCGTCGGGGAGACGGGCGCGGCGCCGCCGGGGGTGGGCGGGCTGCCGGTCACGCTGCCCCGCGGCTTCTCGGTCGAGCAGCAGGCGAACTTTGTCGAAGGGGGTCTGCGCACCATCGGCCTCACCCAGAATTTCGGTCGCTTCTTCGTCGTGTGTGGTCATGGGAGTGAGACGGACAACAACCCGTACTTCGCCGCCCTCGATTGCGGCGCGTGCGGGGGTCGTCACGGAGACCCCAACGCCCGCACCTTCGCGGCGATGGCCAACAGCCCCGCGGTGCGCGCGGAGCTCGCCACACGCGGGCTCGAGATTCCCGACGACACCTGGTTCCTGCCCGCCAAACACAATACGACGGCGGATCGGGTCGAGTTCTACGACCTCGTGGATCTTCCGGACAGCCACCGCGAGGATCTGGAGACGCTGCGCCGAGATCTCCTCGAGGGCGGAGCCCAACAGGCGCTCGAACGCGCCGGCGGGATCCCGGGGACACCCCGGGGGATGGACGCCAAGCGGGCGTTCGCGCACGTCGAGTCGCGGAGTATCGACTGGGCGACCACGAGGCCGGAATGGGGCCTCTCGGGCAACGCGGCGTTCATCGTGGCTCGCCGGGCGGTCACCAAAGGGCTGAACCTCGGCGGGCGTTGCTTTCTCCACTCCTACGACGCCGCCACCGATCCGGAGGGCGCGATCCTGGAGCGGGTGATGACCGCGCCGCTCGTGGTCGGCGAGTGGATCAACATGCAGTACTACACGTCCGCGACCGATCCGTGGAAGTACGGCAGCGGGAGCAAGGTGATCCACAACATCGTCGCCGGCATCGGCGTGATGTACGGATCCCAGAGCGACCTGGCCACCGGGCTTCCTCTGCAGACGGTGAACGACGGCGTCCTCCATTACCACGAACCCATGCGACTGCTGGCGGTGATCGAAGCGGCCCCTTCGATCGTCGCCGGTATCATCTCCCGTCACGAGGTGCTCCAGCAGTTCTTTCACAACGGATGGATGAACCTCGTCGTCCTCGACCCGCAGACCTTCCGTTTTCACCGCTACAACCGCGACGCGACCTGGGAGGCGATCGAGCTGTGAGAATCCTCGTTGCGGTCGGGCTGTTCCTGCTCTGGATTGCCTTGTCGGCGTCGTTTCATCCGGCCCATCTGCTCGCGGGCGCGGTGTTCTCGGGTGGCGTCGCCTGGCTCAACCCGATCGGAACGGCGCGGGCACGAGGAGTCTCGGTCGCGGCCGCCGTCGTGTATGGGCCCTGGTTGTTCGTGCGGATCCTCAAGAGCGGGTTGCACGTGAGCCGGCTCATCCTTCACCCGTCGCTGCCGATCGCTCCCCGTCTCATCCGCCATCGGACGAATCTCCGGAGCGACGGAGAGCTCGTCACGATCGGAAACTCGATCACGCTGACACCCGGCACCATCACCATCGAAGCCGGCCCGGGCGAGCTGCTCGTCCACGCCATCGACGAGCCGTCGAGCGAGGACCTCGTGGGCGGTCTGCTCGAAGACCGGGTCGCGCGCGTCTTTCCGAAGCAGGGCGACGCCACGTGAATACCTTTTTCTCCTTCGTCATGGGCACGCTCGCCGCCCTGATGCTCGTCTACCTGTATCGCGTGGTCCGCGGTCCGACGGTGTTCGATCGGGTCCTCGGGCTGAACGGGATCTCGACCAAAGCGATCATCCTGATCGTCGTGATCGGTACCGTTTTCGAGCGCGTCGATATGTTCGTCGATATTTCGACCGGCTACGCGCTCCTGAACCTTGTCGGCGCTCTCGCCATCACGAAGTTCCTCGAGGAACGGGGGGCGACCGAATGACGTGGTTCGCGATCGCGCTGATTCTGGTCGGCCTGTTCTTCCTCGTCGTGGGCTCGATCGGCATGCTGAGGCTGCCCGACGTCTTTTCGCGCGCCCACGCGCTTTCGCTCACGGATACGATCGGAGCGTTCTTTGTGCTCGTAGGACTCGCCGTCTACGAGGGCCTCGGAGTGAACTTTCTGAAGATCGTCGTCGTGCTCGCCCTGATCTTTCTGCTCAACCCGGTCATCGCGCACGCCACCGTCCGCGCGGCGTACCGATCCGGTGCGGCGCGGCCACGGGAGGTCGGCCATGACCTATGAGCTCCCGCTCCTGATCGTGCTCGTGACGACCGCGGCGGGCGCGCTGACGGTCAGGGACCTGATCTCCGCCGTGTTCATCCTCGGGTCGTACAGCTTTACGCTCGCCCTGGTCTGGGCGCTCCTCGGAGCGGTGGACGTCGCGTTCGTCGAAGCTGTCGTCGGAGCGGGTCTCGCGACGGTGTTCTTTCTGCTGACGCTCTTTCGCGCCTCGGTGAAAGACACGGAGATCCGCAGGCCCCCCGTGCCCGTGGTCGCGGTCGTGGGGCTGCCGCTTCTCGCGATCCTTCTCCTGTATGGCGCGGGCGACCTGCCCGCGTTCGGCGACCCGACCTCTCCGGCGAGCACCCACGTCTCGCCGACCTACCTGGAGAACAGCATCAGCGACACACGCACACCGAACGTCGTGACGTCGGTGCTGATGGACTACCGCGCGCTCGACACGCTCGTCGAGACGATCGTGATCTTTACGGCTGGCATCGCCTGTGCGTTGATTCTCAGGAACGACGACCAATGATTCAGCAGCACGAGAGTGTCATCGTACGCAGGGCGGGCCGGATCGTGATTCCGGTCGCGCAGCTCTTCGGTTTCTATGTGCTCGTGTTCGGACAGTACGGCCCGGGCGGTGGATTCGTCGGAGGCGTGATCCTGGCGGCCAGTCTGATCCTGGCGATCCTGGTGTTCGGCCTCGAGGCACCCGAGAGCAAGGCCGTGCCGACGGTGCTCTATGCGGACGGCCTGGGGCTGTTGATCTTCGCGTTTGTCGGCGGCCTGTGTCTGATCGGCGGTGGCCAGTTCCTGAACTACTCCGATCTCGAGGTTCCGGGTCTCGACGACGCGTCTCGCCGCTACCTCGGAATCCTGCTGACCCAGGTCGGTGTCGCCGTCGACGTCGCGACGACGGGAGTGTCGATCGCGGTCAGTCTGTCGTCCGACGACGACGAGCTCTCGGGGCCGGAGGAGCTCGATGATTGACCTCGTCCAGGCGTGGCTCCAGCGGCCGAACTTCATCGTCTTCGTGATCCTCTTCCTGTCGGGTGTCTACATCATGACGATCCACCCGAACCTGGTGAAGAAGCTGGTCGGCCTCTACATCCTGCAGACCAGCGTCATCTTCTTTCTCGTCGCCTTCAGCGCAAAGGACGGAGCCACGGTCCCGGTGATCGACACCGAAGCGGCCGCGGGGGTGTTGACCTACGCGAACCCGCTCCCCCACGTGTTGACGGTCACGGCGATCGTGGTGCAGGTCGCGACGCTGGGGGTTTCGCTCGCGATCGTGTCGGCGATCTACCGGAGGTTCGGAAGCCTCGACGAGCAGGACGTGCTGGAGCGGGACGAGTGAGCAGCCTGCCGATTCTCCTGTTCTTGGTCCCCTTCGCCGCCGCGGTCGTGATGCCGATGGCGACGGTGAAGCGGCGCTCGTGGTGCCAGCCGATCGCGACGAGCGCGCTCGTCCTGACGGTGCTGCTCGCGGTCGTCAACCTCGGCGTGGTGGCGACACACGGTACGATCGAATACGCGCTCGGCGGTTGGGCCGCACCGATCGGAATCGCGTGGCTGGACGATCCCCTTGCGGCGATCGTCGTCCTCACCGTCAGCAGCGTCGCCCTGGTCTCTCTGATCTACGGCCGCGCGGTGGTGCCGGCGAAGCTCGACCGCAGCGCCCAGTACTACACGCTGGTCCTGGTGCTGATCTCGGGTCTCATCGGCATCGTGTTCTCCGCGGATCTCTTCAACGTGTTCGTGTTTCTCGAGGTCGCGGCGCTCGCCGGCTACGCCCTCGTCGCGGCGGGAGGTGGCAAGGCGCTGGTGTACGCATTCCGCTATCTGCTGCTCGGATCCTTCGGCGCGACGTTGTACCTGCTGGGTGTCGGTCATCTCTACGCCGCGACCGGGACGCTCAACATGGCAGATCTCGCCACCCGACTGCCCGAGCTCATCACGTCGACCGCGGTGGTCGGTGGCTTC
Organism: Myxococcota bacterium; assembly: GCA_028284525.1. Lineage (GTDB taxonomy): Bacteria > Myxococcota_A > UBA9160 > UBA9160 > PR03 > JANQRO01. Next base: position 21,951 of record JANQRO010000537.1, read on the forward strand.
ATGTTCATGTTCATCGGTCTGTCCATCAAGATGGCGCTGATTCCCCTTCACGGGTGGCTGCCGGACGCGTACGAGAAGGCCCCCCAGGCGGTGGTTCCACTGCTCGCGTCGACCGTGACCAAGGTCGCCATCGTCGCCTGGGTGCGGATCGAGTACTCGCTGATCGCCCCGGGGGTCGAGGTCAGCCGGGTTCCGGTACTGATCGTCCTCGAAGAAATCGGGGTCATCGCCGCGCTCGTCGGCGGTGCGCTGGCGCTCAACCAGACCAACCTCAAGCGCATGTTCGCCTACGGTGGCATCAGTCATATCGGGTTGATCCTGATCGGCGCGAGTCTCGGAAACGCCACGGGATTCGCAGGCGCGATGTTCTACCTCGTCAACGACGCGATCATGCAGGCGGCGCTCTTCATGATCGCCGGCGCGGTGTTGCACTACCACGGCGCCCACACGCTCGACGATCTTCGCGCCGTCCAGAGCCGTTCGGCGTGGCTCACCTTTGGTCTCGTCGTCGTCGCGATCTCGATGGTCGGTCTCCCGCCGACCGGAGGGTTCTTCGGGAAGTGGAACATCATCCTCGGGGCACTGGAGGCCGAGCACTACCTCGCCGCGTTCGCGGTCGTCGCGTCGACGCTGCTCACCCTGGCCTATTTCGTCAAGGTGTTCGCCGCCTGGTTTCACCAGCCGGCGACGACGGAGACGGGAGAGCTCCAGATCTCGGCGCCCCTGGGGATCAGCGTCGGCGTCGTGACCGTGTCCCTCGTCGCGCTGGGGCTCTGGAGCGACCCCGTGTTTCAGTTCCTGTTCGACGCTTCGAGCCGGTGAGAGGCTAGGTCGAGAGCATTGTCGTACTACACGCTGATACCGCTGCTTCCGCTCGCCGCAGCCGCGACCCTCGCGCTCTTCGGCCGTCGACTCGAGGGGGTCGGCCAGCGGATCGTGGTTCCCGCGGTTGCCGGGTCGTTCTTGCTGTCGATCGCGGCGTTTCTCGAGGTGTCGGCCACGGGTCCGATCGAGGTCGAGCTGTACCGCCTCCTCGCGGTCGGCTGGCTCGTCGTCGACGTCGGCTTCTTTCTCGACCCGTTGACGGTCCTGATCCTGCTTCTCGTCACGGGGGTGAGCACCGTCGTCCAGATCTACTCCTCGCGGTACATGGTCGGCGACGCACGGCACAGCCGCTTCTTTGCCGTGACGGCGCTGTTCACGGGCGCGATGACCGTTCTCGTCATGAGTAGCAATCTGCTGGTGACGCTCATCTTCTGGGAGGTGATGGGCATTTGTTCCTACCTCCTGATCTCGCACTACGCCGCGCGTCCGTCGGCGGGTCGCGCCGCCACACGGGTCTTTTTGATCAACTCGGTCGCCGACGTCGGCCTGAGCTTCGGCGTCATCTTGACCTTTTTGAGCTTCGGGACCCTGGATATCCCCGATATCCTCGCGAGCGTGCGCGCCGGGATGGAGGTGCCCGCCGCGACCGTGACCGCACTGACGCTCTGTCTCTTCGCGGGGGCCGTGGGCAAGTCGGCGCAAATGCCGGCGCACGTGTGGCTGCCCTTTGCGATGGAGGCGCCGACGCCCGTCTCGGCGCTGATCCACGCGGCGACGATGGTGAACGCCGGTCCCTTCCTTCTGGTGCGGTTGAGCCCCGTGATCGCACTCTCCAGTACCACCATGACGGTGATCGCCACCGTGGGGGCGGTCACCGCGTTGTTCGCCGCGGTGGTCTCGCTCACACAGACCGACGTCAAACGGACGCTCGCCTACTCCACGATCAGCCAGCTCGGCTTCATGACCTTTCTGTGCGGAGTCGGGGCCTTCGTGGCCGCGATCTTCCATCTGATCGCCCACGGCTTCTTCAAGGGCTACCTGTTCCTGTCGACGGGCAACACGCTCGCGGAGACCCACCGGCGCTTCGAGCTGGAGACCACGGCCCCCGCTCGTGCGTCGAGCGGTCTGTTTGCGGGGGCGTTCATCCTGGCTGCCCTGCCGCCGCTCGTGATCTTCTCGGGCGCCTACCAACAGCTCTGGCGATCGCAGAGCTTCTCCGCCGCGGGCGTCGCGCTCTGGATTGTCGGGCTGGGCACGGTCTTCTTTACCGCCATGTACGTGTTCGAGGGTATCCGGACGGTGTTCCGCGAGGGGCCGCCGGGAACGGACGACGGCGCAACACGTGTGGCACCCGGCTTCGTGTCCTGGCGGCACATCGCCCTGGTGCTCGCGATGACCGCCGTCGCGATCGCGGTGCTCCTCGCGACGTGGGGCTGGTTCGCGGCGTTTCTGGCGCCGGCGGTCGCCACCGCCGGGGGGGTCGCGCCCGCGCCGCCGCTCGAGTGGTCGGCTTGGATGCTGGTCCCGATCGCCGTCGCGGCGTGCGGTTGCGCAGTGTCGGCGTCGCGGCACGCGCGGGCCGGCGCCCCGAGCGCGACGCCGTGGCAAAAGCGTCTCTACGTCTACTTTCTGAACAAGGGCTATTTCGACGAGATCTACGACGTCGCGATCGTCCGACCGCTCCTCGCGGCCTCGCATTGGCTGTGGCAACGGATCGACCGCGGGGTCATCGATCGCGCGGTGCTTTCGTCCGGCCCGGCGACGATCGCCGTGGCCACCTGGCTGTGGCGCAGGATCGATCAGCTCATCATCGACCGCGTCGTGGTGTCGGTCGGGTCCGCGAGCATCGGGGCGGCGCGCGAGCTCGGGAAACGGGTCGACACCGCGGGAATCGAGCGAACGGTCGAGCGGATCGGTCAGGGGGTGGACGCGTCGAGTCGGGTGGCCAGGCGCTACGAGCCCAACACGCTGCAGCACCACCTTCTGGTGGTGGTCATTCTGCTCGTGCTCGCGTTGGGCTTCTTCTACAGCATTGCATAGGCAGACAACGATATGAGTGCACTATTCGAAGGTCACTTGCTGAGCTGGATGATCGCCGTGCCCGCTGTCGGCATCGCAGTGCTCGCGGTCGTGCCCGAGCGCGCGATCCGAATGTCGGCGCTCGTGGCGACGCTCGTGAATCTCGCGTTCGCGATCTACCTCTGGCGGGGGTTCGATCTCGCCGAGCGGGGTCTGCAGTTCGTCGAGCGGGTCGAGTGGATGCCGACCTTTGGGATTCAGTACGCCGTCGGAGTCGATGGGATCAGTATCCTCTTGGTGTTGCTCACGACGCTTCTGTGCCCGTTGTGTGTTCTGGGCTCCTGGGAGGGGATTACGACGCGCTTGCGCGCGTACATGATGCTGATCCTGCTCGTCGAGGGCGCGATGATCGTGGTCTTCACGGCCCTCGACGCGTTTCTGTTCTTCATGTTGTGGGAAGTCACGATGATTCCCATGTACTTCATGATCGTGCTGTGGGGCGGGCCCGAACGCTCGGCCGCGGGTCTCAAGTACGTGATCTACAGCCTGATCGGCAGTCTGCTGCTGCTCGTCGGTATCCTCGGGATGTCGCTACAGGCCGAGACCTTCGATATCCAAGCGCTCGCCGAGCACGCCTATTCCGAGAGCTCCCAGCGCTGGATCTTCGCGGCCCTCTTCCTCGGGTTCGCCATCAAGCTCCCGATGATCCCGTTTCACACCTGGTTGCCCGACGCGCATTCCGAGGCACCCACCGCGGGCAGCGTGCTCCTCGCCGGAGTCCTGTTGAAGATGGGTGGCTACGGCATGATCCGGTTCTGCCTCCCGATCTTCCCCGACGTCGCGATCCACTTCGCGCCGACCCTGTTGTGGCTGTCGGTCGCGGCGATCCTCTACGGGGGCTCGATGGCCCTGGCCCAGTCGGACCTCAAACGGCTGGTGGCGTACTCGTCGGTTTCGCATATGGGGTTCGTGACGCTCGGGATCTTCTCGTTCACGAGGGAGGGGATCGAGGGCGCGATCTTGCAGATGGGCACCCACGGCATCACGACCGGCGCGCTGTTTCTCATCGTCGGCCAGCTCTACGACCGAACCCACAGTCGCGCGATGGCCGACTACGGAGGACTCCACCAACGGATGCCGCGCTTTGTGGCGATCCTGAGTCTGTTCGCGGTCGCCTCGTTCGGGCTTCCCGCGACGTCGAACTTCATCGGGGAGTTTCTGATCCTGGTCGGTGTGTCGTACGAGAGCTTTGTGTTGGTCGTGCTCGCGATGGGGGGCATCGTGCTCGGCGCCGCCTACATGTTGTGGATGCTGCAACGCGTGGCGCTCGGACAGCCCCGGACCGAGGCCGCGCGCCAGATCGAGGACATCAATCTCCGAGAAGTGATCACCGTCGCACCGCTCGCGATCGCGGTCCTCGCGATCGGTCTCTACCCGGGGCCGATGCTCGAGACGATGGACGCGAGCGTGTCGTACGTCGTCGAGCGCATCGCGCTCGTGAAGTCCACGCCCTAGGGGGCGCCGCGCCACGCGCTCGCGTCTCGACCCGCTAGAACGAGAGCAGGAGCGAGAGCGAGAAGATGTGGTTCATCGCGTCGGTGCCACGGCGGTTGATGAGCTGGTTCAGGTACCCGGACTCGAGGGTGATCTTCCGCTCCGCGTCGAGCGCCACACCCAGACCGGCGAAGGCGCGGTTCTGACCGAAGCCCGCCCGCGCCCCCCAGTCGGTATCGTTGAGCGGGAGGAACAACTCGTTCCACGCGCGGAGGGTCCATCGCGACCCCGGCGCGATCGGCCGCACGACACGCAGAAACTGGCGGTAGCGCCAGCCCGTATCGTCGCCGTCTTCGAGCCAGCGCTGCTCGAGACGCGAGCGGACGAAGAGGTCGTACTGCTTTCGCTCCCCGAGCTTGATGCTCCAGGTGAACTGCTGCCACAGCCGGTGCTCGTCGGTGTTCGACCCGGAGGGCGGATCGGTATGGATCCACCCATAGCCGAGCCAGACCGTCGCGCCTTTCCCCAGGTGGTAGCCGACCCCCGGTCGCACGATGCTGGTGTCGAAGCCGTCGGAGTCCTCGAAGGTGCGGAAGTGGTTGTCGAGCCACCAGCGCCAACGCGATTCCGGGGCGTCGGCGAGTCGCCCCGTTCCCGCGATGGAGAACCAGGCGCCGAAGTCCTGGTCGTGCGCGTCCGCGGTGCCGGCCAACAGGACCGCGAGAACGAGGGATCCGAGGGCCCGGTTCATCGCACAGATCAACGCATGCGATCCTAGCGCGGCGGATCCGACAGCCGGGCGGTGCAGCGGATCTCGACGAGAAGCTCGGGGAAGGCGAGACCCGCGACCTGCACGATCGTGCTCGTGACGACGGGATCGCCGCCGTAGGCCTCGCGGCGCACCTCGGTGGCGCACGCCAACGCCGCTTCCATGTCGGTGACGAAGGTCAATTCGTCGACGACATTCGCCAAGGTCGCACCGTATTCCGCGAGAAGCCGCCCGACGTTGGCGTAGGCCTGACGCATTTGTGCCGCCATGTCGCCCACGCCCACGATCCGACCCTCGGGATCGTGCGCGATCTGCCCCGAGAGATGGAGCGTTTCGCCGACGCGGCAGGCTTGAACGTAGGGATAATCCTCCCAGGGGACGCCGAATACGCGAGTGTCCTTGTCGATCACGCGCTCTACCCGGTCGGCTGGCTGGGCGCCCGCGCAACGCGCGCCAGGACATCGCGGTCGAGTCGTTTCCTCTTCACCATCTCCCGGCCCTCCTCGGCGAGACTCCGCGTCGTGGCGCTCCCATGCTATCCGAAGCCCCGACCGGTCGCCGAAGCGACCGGTGGCGCCCGAGTCCGCGCGGCGCGCCGACGATCGCGGGTTCCCGATGTGACGCGTCTGGCCGACACCGGTCCCGCCTGGGCGCCGGGCCGGCGGAGACCGTCCGGGGTGACGCGGGTGGGGGCGCAGTCGCTAGAGTGCGCCTCGAATCCGCTGTCGAGGACCTTCGCATGATCCAGATCAACGGCGTCGCCCACACCAACCTCACCGTGAGCAACTGGGAGGTCTGCCGGGAGTTCTACACAAAGCTCCTGACCTTCTTCGGGATGGAGCAGGTCTTCGACGGAGCGGACATGGTCTATTTCGTCGGCGGACGCACGGCGATGGCGGTGGGTCGTTGTGCCCCCCAGTTCGAAGGCCAGCGTTTCGTGCAGAACGGCGTCGGACTCCACCACCACTGCTGGCGGGCGCGCAGCCGGGAAGACGTGGACAAGGTGCACGTGCACCTCCAGGGGATTGGGGCGACGATCGTGCACGCTCCCGAAGAGGGGGGCTGGGCGCCCGGCTACTACTCGGTGCTCTTCGAGGATCCGGTGGGGACACGTCTCGAGGTAAACCACGTCCCGGGGCACGGCGTGTTGGCCGACGGTGTGCGCTTCGATCCCTCGGGCGACTACGAACCCAGGGGATAGGGCGCAAGGGGGGACGCCGGACGCCGAGGACCCTCTGCTAGGATTCGCGCGATCGCACTCCACGCGATGGGGAGATGGGGAGACAGGACCCATGAGCACCTTCGACGACACGCAGCTCTCGTGGAGCCGGCTTGGCGACGACCCGATCTTCGACCACGTGTTGTTCCACGCCCTCTCCGTCGACGAGGAGCGCAACCACGTCGAGTTCCTCGCGAAGTTCGACGCCAACGAGATGATCATCCTGCACCGTCACCTCGCGGACACCCACACCCTGGTGGTGGCGGGCGATCACGTGCTCTACGAGAAGGACCGCTCGCAGCGCGACGTCCGCCCCGCCGGACGCGCCACCAAGAGCCCCGCGGGCGACATGCACCGGGAAGGGGGCGGCGCGCACGGCGCGATCGTCCACTACAGCCTGCGCGGCGAGACCGACGCCCTCTTCGACCTGCTCGACGAGGACGAGAAGGTCGTCCTGACCCTTCGCACCGAAGACGTCGTGCAGCTCCTCGCCGCGCAGGAGGCGAACGGCTAGGGCGCGTCCCGGGCGGCACCGCCCCGCCACCCGGCTACTGGATTCGCGCGCGGATCGGCCGGCCCGGCGCGACTCCCTCTCGGAGGGAGCCGTCGAGGACGACGGGCACGCCGCCCACGAGGACGTGGACGATTCCCTCGGAGGGTCGGTCTGGCGCTTCGTAGGTCGCCACGTCGACGACCCGTTCGGCGTCGAACACGGTGAGGTCGGCGTCCGCGCCGACCCGGACGCGGCCTTTGCGCTGCATCGAGGGCACGCGACCCTCGAGACGCTGTGCGGGAAGCCACGTCATCTTGCGCACGGCGTCCATGAGGCTCAAGAGACCCTCTTCGCGGACGTATCGGCCGAGTACCCGCGAGAAGGTGCCGGCGCGTCGCGGATGCCCTCGGATGCCGTCACTGGCGATCAGGGTCTCGGGGTGGACGAGCGCGACGCGCACCACCGGCTCGCGGATCATGTGAAACAGGACCAGACCGCCGCCGGCGGCGCGGTAGTGCCGGAAGCTCGCCTCCGTGAGTCGTTCGCCGGTCTCGACCCACTGGAGGTCGCCGTAGCCGATCCCGAGACGGGTCTGCCAGCCGGGGTCGAGCATCGCCGAGTCGATCGGGTTGGTCGCCGCGTTGTAGGGGTAGAGCTCGGTCGTGACGTCGATCCCCCGGGCGCGTGCGGCGTCGATCATCGCGAGAAGCTGCGGTGTGGCGCCGAGCCCGTTGCTCGTGAGGTGGACGACGTGGGCCGGGACGCCGGTGCTCGCGCTCGCCGCGATCACCTCGGCGAGGGCGGCGACGCTGTCCGTCGCGCCGCTCCCACCCTGGTAGCGCAGGTGGACGACGCAGGGTGCATCGAACTCGGCGGCGACGCGGAAGGCCTCGAGCACCTCCCACACGGTCGCGGCGGGCGTCAGTTGGATGAGCAACCCGAGCGCCGCGGCGCCCTGCTGGAGCCCCGCGCGCAGACCCCGGCGGATCGCCGCGAGCTCGGCCTCCGACGCGGCCCGGTGGGCGCCGTCGCCGATCGGGATGAACGAGCCGGGGTCGCGCATTACCTGCATCCGCACCCGCGCGTGTCCCGCGCTCACGCCGTAGTGAAGCGGCGTCGTGCCCTCCCGCGCCGCGTACCACGCGCCGACGTCGGCGCTGCCGAGCTCCAGCTCGAGGGAGCTGGTGACACCGTCCTGCACCTGGAGCCGATAGCTCTCGAGATCGTGTCCGTGTTCGTGGAGGTCGATGAAGCCCGGCGCCACGACGAGCCCCGAGACGTCGAGGGTGGTCGCGCCCTCGATCGCGCGCTCGGTCACCGCCGTGACGGTCCCGCCCTGGATCCCCACGTTGCGCACCGCGTCGAGCCCCGATTCCGGGTCGAGCACCCGACCGCCGAGCAGGACGACGTCGAACCCGTCGCCCCGGCTCTCCGCGACGCTCCCGGTGAGGACGCACGCGGCGAACACGACCACCAGGCCCCAGCACCGCACGCCCCAGAGCCGCGTCGGTTCCCACCGCGGAGGGGTCTCGATCGGCATCGTGGAGCTTGGCGGCCGCTCAGAGCTGGTCGGGATTCCAGGGTCCGACGCCGGCGAAACGCCGGGGACGGATCCGGGTGATGTAGCCCGCCGCGTCGCGGTAGGGCGCGGGCGGGAAGACCACCTCCGGACCGAGGTAGGTGTGGGCGAGGCGCTGCAAGAGATCGGCGGCACCCCCCTCCGTGATCCGGGCGTCGCCGTAGACCACGACGTACTCGTCGAGCCCCATCGCGTTCTTGCCATCGCCCAGGAACGAGAGCGACACCCGTCCATCGCGCCGGACGTTTCGGACCTTCTGCCACACGCCCATGTGGCCCATCACGAATTCCCCGTCCTCGACTCCCACCCACACCACCGAAACCTGCGGGCTGCCGTCCGCGTTGAGGGTCGTCAGGTGGGCGTGGGGGCCCTGGGCGACGAGGCGTTGCACCGAGTCGGGAATCTCCAAGGGGGCGCTCCTGATGCTGCACCGGGGCGCGTCCCGGCGAGCGTAGGCGGAGTCTACCACCGCAGCGCGCGGTGATGCCGGCGAGATGGCCGGGCGCTAGGATGCCAAGCGACATGGCCGGCCCCTTTGCGCGCCTCGCCCGGCGCTGGTCGCAGCCCGCGGCGTTCTGTCTCTGTAGCGGAAACAGCGGTTCGCACTACATCGTGGAGCTGCTGCGCGCCAACGGATGTCCGCGCTGTCACCATGAGATGGACCCCGATCTCTTCGACCTCGCGATGCCCGCGTATCATCACCTCGTCGGTCGCGGTGAGCTCGTGCAGGCGTTGCGCAAGACGCGACGCGGCGTGTGGTTCGAGGCGAACAACCGGCTCTTTGCGATGGCGCCGGCAATCCGCGTGGCCTTTCCCCGCTCGCGGTTCATCTTCCTGCACCGCGACGGGCGCGAGCAGGTGAGCTCGAGCATGCGTCTCCCCGGGGTGGACGCGTACTTCCGAGACCACCCGTGGGACTTGAAGGGACTCACCGGCACCCGTGGCCAGGACGCGTTCGCCACCGCCTGCCATTTCTGGCGCGTGATGAACGCGCGCATCGCCGACGATCTGGCGGGGCTCGAGCATTTGTCGTTGTCGCTAGGCGACCTCGCTGCGGGGCGGCTCGAGGCGCTCGAAGCATTCCTCGGACGCCCCCTCGCGGTGCGCAGGCTCCCCCCGGCCAACACCGGGGAGGCTCGGGGTCAGGCAGCCTTCCCCTCCTACGAAGAGTGGCCCGCGACCCGGCAGGCGCAGTTCTGGGACATCTGCGGAGACGAGATGCTCCGACTGGGGTACAGAGACCGTCGGGCCGAGCCGTGCGATTCCGCGCCCGCTCCGCGTCGCACCCCGGCCGCGCCTCGACCCGCAGCACCCGAGTGAAGCCGCGGGCCGCGACGCGAGCAGCCCGCCCAGAGCCCCGGCTAGCATCGCGGGGTGTCACCCCGCCCTACGGTTGCCGCGGGCCTCGCGCCCCATCAGATCCGCGACGTCAGTGCGGTGATGGAGGTGGATCCCGAGATGATCCCGTTGCTGGGGCGTCTCGAGTATCCGGATCACATGCTCAATCCGTGGAGCCGGCTGTTGGGGGGAGAGCTGGCACACCTCGATCTGGGTCCGGGCGCGCGGGTGCTCGACCCGGCGTGTGGGATGGGCGGGGTGGCGGTGATGGTGGCGCGGGAGTTCGGCGCGTCGGTGCAGGGCTACGACGTGTTGGCCGGCCACGTGGGGAAAGCGGAGGCGTTCGCGGTGGCGCAGGGGCAGGGCGAGCGCTGCGTGTTCGCGGTGGCAGACGTGCGGGACGTGGTGGGCGAAGCGCGGGGGTACGACGCGCTGCTCTGGATCGCGGCGCCTCGCGTGTGGAGTGATGCGGCGGTCACGATCCGTGCGTTGCGCAGATGTGTGCGCCCGGGCGGGACCGTGTTCATCGCGGACGCCTACCGCGGGGAGGATCTGCCGCAGACGTTGTGTCCGGGGATGCAGACCCTGGACGAGACGACCGAGGGCCTCGCGGCGGAGGGGGACACCGTGACGCTCGTGCCCGACCCGCCGACCGACTGGGAGGGGGACACCGCGGTGGCCCGCGCCGCGGCCCGACGGTTGTGGGACTCGCTCCGCGACCCCGACGAGCGGGGGGTGGTCGAGCGCTATCTGGCTCAGCTCGATGCGTCCGGGGAGCGCGACGCCGTGGAGCTCGGGTCGGCGTTCTGGCACGTGGTGCGCGGGGAGGCGTAGACCGGGGAGCGACGGCCACCGCTCCGAGATCCGCGACACGATGGAGGCGGGCGACGCGAACCTCGAGCGGGCCGGA
>JANQRO010000557.1 GCA_028284525.1 Myxococcota bacterium
GGTCTCGACGAGACGGCGAAAATCGTAGGCCTGGCGGAAGAAGATCCGATCCACCGTCCACTGGACGCGATCGCGCAACGGCATCAGCACGGCGACGGATACGAGCCCGAGGACGATCACGGTGCCCTGGATCCCCGCGACCTGGTCGCGGAACAGCGTCTCCGACACGCCGAGGGCCGCGGCGTAGCCAAAGGCGACGATGCAGGTGAGGATCATGTAGGTGAGCGAGCGCCGCAGGAGCGTGTCGACGTCGAGCAGATCGTGACGCAGCACCGCGTAGCCCATCGCGAGGGGGAGGAAGGCGCCGCTCCACCCCATCAGGTTCTCCGAGGACCCGCCGTCGCTCGTCGCGGAACCGACCATGATCGCGATCGGCGGCAGTAGCGCCGCCGAGGTGCCCAGGGCCAGGAGCTTCACCCGCTGACGCGCCTGGAAGTCCGTCGAACGGCGGTACACCCAGAGCTGCGACCCGAGCAGGACCGCCGCCGCGACGCCAAAGGCGTTCACCGCGACGCGGTGGGTGAACACGTACGCGGGCGGATGCAGCAGACCGGGCTGGGTGAGCGCCGCGAAGACCCCGGCGGTGGCGTAGATCGCCCCGATCAGCCAGGGCGCCCGCTTGAGCACCCGGGCTGGCTGGGGGAAGACCAGCGCGATGTGGAGCCCGCCGGCGAAGAGCAGACACTCGAGGAACACGTGGAGTCGGAAGAAGCGGTAGGGCCCGTAGAGATCGGTCGCCGTCAAGGCGTACATGCCGATGATGAAGAGTCCAAGCGAGGTGCCGACCGCCACCCGATCGCGACCGCGCAGGTAGCGGATACCGATCGCGACGCTGCAGAAGGCGGTTCCGCAGAAGAGGTAGGCGCCGAAGAGCAGCAACAGATCGACGTGGTCGAAGAGCCGCGTGTCGATCGTGTGCTCGACGCTCCGGTCGCCGCGGCGCAGGGTGTAGACCACCGGGGTGCCGACGGGAAGGCTCCGGACATAGCCGCGGATCTGCGACACGTCGTCGATCGGGGTGCCGTCGATCGCCACCACCTCCGACTGATAGATCGTGCCCCCCTCCGTCGCCGGCCATCGCTGCAGACCGGCCGAGGCGACGACGCGGTTCTGTAGCACCAGGAAGCCCGGGAAGGGCTTGCCCACCCAAGCCGTGGCCTCGACGAGGCCGACGGCCGCCGTCGCGAGCACCACCACCACCCCAGCGGCCAGGACCCAGTCGCGACCCCGTCTCAACACCGTCTCCCCCAGCCCTCGACGGCGGCCTCGATCTCGAGGAGGTCGAAGTACACGGCGCGGGGCCGTTGCTCGGCGAAGTAGCCCCGCATCCCCTCTCGGTGGTGGAGGATCGCGGGGGTGGGAGGACCCGTTTCGAGATCGTGGGACACGCACCCGATCGCGTTCAACGACGCGATCAACCCACCGGGCATGAACGCCACCGCGTGGGTGAGCGCATTGGCGCGCAGGCCGCGATGAATCAGCTGGATCATGCCGAGCAGCGGCCCGCGACCCCCACCCCGCCGATCGGTCGAGATCGCGAGACGCCCCACCTCCCCCAACCGGTCGGGTGCGGTCGGGTACCCGAGCACATGGAAGAGCTGGCTGGTCTGCAGACCCAGCACGGAGGGGAGCACGATCCGCGCGGCGCCCACCAACGCGCCCTCGCCGTCGCGCGCCACCACCTGCACGCCGGCGTCGTCGTAGGGGTCGCGGAGCATCGGGTCGGCGCCCGGCTGCGCCTCGATGTATCCGTGTTCGACGAACACGCCGTAGCGGAAACGGAACGCGTCGAGCTGCTCGCCGAGCTCGGTGGCGTACCCCACCCGGAAGCCGTCGAAGACGATCTCCTTGGGCGACGGCACGACCGCGGGGGCGAGGACCCGCTCGACCTCGAGGGCCCGAACGCCAGCCGCGCGCGTCGGGATGCGGGGGCTCGGCGCCGGGTCCGCGCGGGATCGCGCCGCGCCGCCGCTCCCGGCGAGGAGCTGCGCGGGCAGGAGCACCAGGTCGGCGGCGAGGGCGCAGGCGATCGCGAAGGCCGTGAGCACACCAAAGTCCGAGACCACGCGGAATCCCGAGAGACCCAGGACCGCAAAGCCGACGACGACCGCGGCTCCCGTCACGAGGACCGGCCGGCCCGTCGTGCGCAGCGTCGCTTCCACCGCCTCGCGGCGGCCCACGCCCGCCTCGCGACGACGCACGGAGTGGAGCAGGTGCACGGTGCTGTCCACCGCGAGACCGAGGGTGGTCACCGCGATCACCGACGTGACGTCGCGCAGGGTGATATCGCAGACGGCCATCGCCGCGAAGCCCACGACCACCGGGAGCCCGTTCGGCAGGCCTAGCAGGAGCGCCGCGCGAACGCTGCGGAAGGCGAGCGCCACGCCCAGCAAGATGAGCAGCCAGGCCCCGGCGAGACTGCGCACCTGCTCGACGGCGAGCGCGTCGGCGGCCTTCGAGAGCAGGATCTCGGTGCTGAGCACCGACGTCGCGTCGCTCTCCTCGGGGAAGTGCTCGCGGGCCAACGTCTCGAGACGCGCCCGCAGCGCCGCGCTCTCCCGGCTCGAGAGAACCGTCGCGTTGAGCACGATCCGCGTCTCCCCGCGGTGCGGATCGATCAGGTCGTCGAATTCCGTCGGGTCTCCCGACGACTCGTAGAGCAGGAGGAACTGCGCGACGGCGGCGGCGCTCTCCGGGATCACCTCTTGTCGGGGATCGTCGCTGTGCACGGCCCGGTTCATCAGGGCGACGTAGTCGGCGATGGAGAGGGTGTTGTCGACGGCGTCGAGGGCCTCGGCATCCGCCTGAAAGGCCTGGAGTCGCCGTAGCCGCTCCGGGTCGGTGAAGACGCCGGGTGCCCCGCGGAGGTAGACGTTCTCGATGACGTCCCCCGAGAGGTGCTCGCGGTAGAAGGCCGCCGACCGGCGGAAACGCGAGTCCTCGGCGAAGGCGTTCGGGCCACTCGAGTCGACGACGAGCTGGGTTGCGAGACCCGCGGCGACCGCGACGAGGATCACCGATGCCGCGACGATGGGGCGGGCGAAGCGCTCCGCGAAGCGGTAGAGGCCGGCGAAGACGGGGCGGAGCCGGGGCCCGTCGCCCAGGAGGCCC
>JANQRO010000568.1 GCA_028284525.1 Myxococcota bacterium
TTCTCCACGTAGTCGTGCACCTCCTGGACCGTGAGCAGGTCGGCGTACTTCTGCTCCATGTCGAAGAGGTTGGCTTCGTGGGGCCCGAGGGCGCGATCGCCCACGCCGTCCCGTGCGACGACCGTGCGGAAGTTGTGGCTCATCGAGTCGACGACCGAGGCCCGCACGCAGCCCGAGGTCGTGCAGCCCGTGACGATCACGGTGTCGACGCCGCGCCCCACCAGCCACGGAGCGAGCCCGGTGCCGAAGAACGCGGAGGGCTGGGTCTTGCGCACGATGTACTCGCCCTCGGCGGGCGCGAGGGCGTCGACGATCTGGCTTCCCTCGACATCCTCCGTGAGGGTGGCCAGCCCGTGGGCCTTCTTGGCGAAGACGCCCAGGTCCGAACCGTCGTCGGCGTACACCACCCGGGTGAAGACCACCGGGAGCCCCGCCTCACGAAACCCCGCGAGCAGCGCGCGGGTGCGCTCGATGGCCTCGCCGATGTTGCCGCCGCCAAAGGCGTCGGGGTCGGTGAAGCTGTTCACGAAGTCGACGATCAGCAGGGCGGGCCGGCTGCCGAGCCCCGAGCTGTGGCCGAAGCCCTGGTGCTGGTAGATGTCGAGATCACCCATGGGGTCGCCCTCCCGTCCGAGATCCCACAGAGCCTACTGCAGGTGGGCGGAGGCGGTGGGCACTTGCCAGAGGGAGACCCGGGACGCGACCGAGGTGACGCAGGTCGTCACCGGGCGCCGCGATGCGTCGCCCGGCTCTGCGTCGACACGCCGGCAGACCGCGGGCAAGCGTCGTTCGAAGCGGCCGAGACACGGTGTCTCTGGCGTCTTGTCCAGCATTCTTGGCATGCAATCTGCTCTCTCGCCGGCCGAGATGACGAACCCGAGCGGCCTCCCCGGCAGGGAGGCGATGGAACAGTTCTACGCCGAGCACGAGGCGCGCGCTCTGCGCATCGCCGGGAGCATGCTCCGCAACGATCCCGCGGCGGTGCGCGACGTGGTCCACGAGGCCTTCGTCCGCGCCTTCGTCCACCTCCACGACTTCCGCGGCGAAGCGGCGGCGTCGACCTGGTTTGCTCGGGTCGTGATCAACGAGGCGGCGCGCTACTTGCGCCAGCAGAGCGCCGTGTCGCTGCTGGCCACGCCCGAGGCGACCGAGGAGGCGGCGGCCCCGACCCCGGCGCCCGACCCCGCTCTGCGCCGCCGTATCCAGGAGGCCATCGAGGAGCTCTCGGGCCCCCAGCGCGACATCTTTCTCGCCGTCCACGGCAGCGAGATCTCCGTCCGGGAGACGGCCGAGCTGATCGGCAAGGCCCCCGGCACGGTGCGCACCCACCTGCAGCGCGCGCTCATCCGCCTGCGCGCTTCCCTGGGCGATGTGGCGAATGAAATCCTTTGGGAAATCAATACTTACAGCGGAACTCTCGACTCCGATGCAGCGACGCCGAGCGCCGGGACGAGTTGGCTCTGAGCCCCGTGTAAGACAAACCCGGTCCTCGCGGGTCTAACCATCAAACGGGAGGAACCCATGTCGTCCAACTACGATCCCGCGCGCTCCCACGAACGGGTCGAGCTCTCCTATCTCGCGATGTTCGAGACGCCCGTCGGCGAGTCGCCGGGGCAGGGCGTCGTCCTCGATCTCTCCAGGGGTGGTGCACTGATCGGGCTCGCCGCACACATCCCGGCCGTGGGCACCGAGACCAAGGTGCTGATCACCCCGCCAGAGGGCACCACCGTCGAGATTCCAGCCACCGTGGTGCGTCACGAAGCGCTGGCCTTCGCGGTCCGGTTCTCGACGCCGCACAGCGGCCTCGCGCGTCTCCTCGATCAGATCCAACCGATCGGAGGGCCAGGCGCCCCCTCGTTCGCCGGCGCGTGAGGGGCCGGGCGTCGCGGATCTGCGCGGAGGCGTGACGGCAGGCTAAGCGCGCTCAGCGCTCCGGGGAGACGACGCGCCGGCAGAGGCGGCGCGTTGCGACGCGACGGGTCGGGGGGAAGACTGTCGCCGGATGCTCGACGAGATCGCCGTCATCCTCACCCTGATCGCGTTGAACGGGGTCTTCGCCGGGGCGGAGATCGCCATCCTCGCGATGCGCAAGACACGCATCCAACAGCTCGCCGATCGCGGGAGCCGCGCCGGTCTCGCCCTGTTGGCGCTGCGCGCCGAGCCCGAGCGGCTGCTGGCGACGGTGCAGATCGGGGTGACGGTGATGGGGGCCACGGCGGCCGCCTACGGCGCGGTCGCCTTCGCGGAGCCCCTGTCGGCGGTGATCGCCGAGGCGCTGGGCCCCGGGGCGTATCCGATCGGGTTTGCCCTGGTCGTGGCGGGCATCTCCTTCGCGATGCTCGTCCTCGGCGAGCTGGTGCCCAAGTCCCTCGCGCTCCGGGCCTCGGAGATGTACGCCCTCTTCGTCGGACGGGCGCTGCTCGGGTTGTCGACCCTGCTGCGCCCCGCGATCTGGGTCCTGACGGGTGCGTCCAACTTCGTGCTCCGGTGGTTCAACGACGAGACGACCTTCTCGGAGACGCGGCTCTCCCCCGAAGAGCTCCGCAGCGTGGTCCAGGAGGCGGCGCAGGCGGGCTCCCTCGACGAGCGGACGGGCGAGATCGCCGCGCGCGCCTTCGACTTCGATCAGCTCTCGGTGGCCGCGGTAATGGTGCCCCAGGGTGCGATCGCGGCGATCGCCCGCGATGCCAGCGCCGAGACGCTGCGCCGTCTGCTCCGCGAGAGCGACCACCAGCGCTACCCGGTGTACGACGGCGACGAGTCGCAGATGGTGGGATACGTCCGCGCCCGCGACGCCCTCGTCCACCTCGACCGCCACGACGACGCCGTCGACGTCGAGGCGTTTCTGCGGCCGGCGCTCTTCCTCCCCGCGACGGCTCGGGCGTCGAGCGGGCTGCGCGAGCTCCAGCGCAACCGCACCCAGCTCGCCATCGTGGTCGACGAGCACGGCGACGTGGCCGGCATCGTGACGCTCCAGGATTTCGCGAGCGAGCTGGTGGGCGATTTCTTCAAGGAAGATCAAGAGCCCGCGGCGACGATCGTACGCGAGGACGGGGGGACCGCCCTGGTGCCCGGCGAGCTCCCCGTGCACGAAGCCAATCGCGAGCTCGGGCTGGCGCTTCCGGAGAGCGACCGCTGGTCGACGGTGGCGGGACTCGTGCTCTCCCGCAGCGGGCGGATGCTCGACCCCGGCGAATCGGTGAGTCTCGAGGGCGGCGCGCGTCTCGAGGTCGTCGACGCCTCGTCCCGGCGCGTCCTGCGCGTCCGCGTCCACCCGCGACCCGACTAGAGCCGCACTCCGAGATCGCCGGTAGTATCCGCGCCCACCCGACGGGCGTCGGGGCGGTCGTCGGGACGAGGGCCGGGGCGGGGAGGCCAATGGCCTTGATCACGCGATCGATGCGAATGTGGAGTGCCACCGCGGCCGCGCTGGTCCTGCTGGGTTGCGCCAAGACGCCTCCCGTCCCGGAGCCCGAAGGGAGGCCGAATCTCCTCGTCGTCCTCGCCGACGACCTGGGGTTCAGCGACACCGGCCCCTACGGCGGCGAGATCCGCACCCCGACCCTCGACGCATTGGCGGCGGCAGGCTTCGTCGCCACGAACTTCTACGTGGCCCCGCGCGGCGGACCGACCCGCGCGATGCTGATGACCGGGGTCGACCACCACCTGGCCGGCTTCGGAGGGGTACGCGGTCAGCGGGAGGGGACCCGGGGCAACGAGGGCCGCCTGACGCCGAACGTCGTCTCGGTCGCGACCGTGTTGCGGGGCGCGGGCTACCGCACCTACATGGCGGGGAAGTGGCAGCTCGGGGAACTCCCGGCCGCGCGGCCCGCCGCGCACGGCTTCGACGAGACCTTTGCGGTCCTCGATGCGACGGCCAGTCATTGGGCGGACCGCGCGACCCTCGCCCCCGGCCGCGACCAGGCCCTGTACAGCCGCAACGGGGAGCTTCTCGAACGTCTCCCCGACGACCACTTCTCGACGCGCGCCTACGTCGACTTTCTGATCGAGCGGCTCTCCGAGGACCGGGAGGACGAGCGTCCGTTCTTTGCCTACCTGGCGTTCCAAGCGCCTCATTCACCCCTCGCCGTGCCGGAGGACTGGCGCGATCGCTACGCCGGTCGCTACGACGTCGGCTTTCAACGCATCCAGCAGCGCCGACTCACCGCCCTCAAGCATCGGCGGATGGTGCGCAAGGATGTCGTTCCCTTTCCCGGGCTGCCCACCGTTCCCCAGTGGGGCGATCTCGACGAAGATCAGCGTGCCCGACAAACACGGCGCATGGAGCTCTACGCCGCGATGGTGGAGAACCTGGACTTCCACCTGGGGCGCCTGCTCGAGTCCCTCGAGGCGATGGACGCCCGCCGCGACACCCTCGTCGTGTTTCTCTCGGACAACGGCGCGTCGCCCTCGAACCGCGGCGTCGACGGACCCCAACCGCAGCTCCGCGAGCGTATCGAGCTGCGCTTCCCCCTGAGCGGGTCCGACCACTGGGGCCACCCGGGCTCCTTCGTCGAGTACGGCGCCGGCTGGGCCCAGACGAGCTCCGTCCCGTTCCGGATGTTCAAGGGCTCCCACGCCGAAGGGGGAATTCGCTCGCCGCTCATCGTGAGCGGGCCCGGTGTCGTGGCGCGATCCCTCGCCAGCCGGGAGCTGCTCCACGTGACCGACCTGGTGCCGACGCTTCTCGACGCGGCGGGAGCGAGCTATCCGACCGAGCACGCGGGCGTGGCGGTGGAGCCGATGGCCGGCCGGTCGCTGCGCTCCATCCTCGCCGGGAGCGAGCGCCCGCTGCGCAGCGACCAGGAGTGGATCGCGTTCGAGCTGCAGGGCGACCGCGCGATCCGCCGCGGGATCTGGAAGGCCGTCTGGATGAAGGCGCCCCTCGGCATCGGTCAGTGGCGGCTCTACCGCCTCGACCGCGATCCGTCCGAGCTCTTCGATCGCTCGAGCAGCCGCAAGACGACCCTGGATCAGCTGGTGCGTCTGTGGGAGGGCTTCGCCGAGGCCAAACAGGTCTACATCGAGCCGGATGCGGTCGCCGCCCCGCCGCCCTGATGCGTCAGAAGTCGATTCCGATCGTCACGTAGTAGTTCAGGTTGTAGTTCTCGTCGTCGTCTTCGGGGTCGGTCAGATACTCGTTCTCGACCCCGAGGATCAGCCTGAGCTCGGGGCGCTCGGTGATCCGCGTCGCCCACTCGGCGCGGGTCAGATTGCGTACATCGCCGCCGTTGGGGGCGAATTCCAGAAAGAAGTTGTTGAAGGCTTTGAACGAAGTCCGGTCGGTGACCGCCCACTCGTAGTCGAAGACCAGGGAGCTCTCCCCCTTGTCGTCGTTGACGTCACCCCACTCCCGCGTGAACGCCGGGCCGAGGATGACGTCCAGGCGGTGGGCGTCGGTGTCGACCAGGTGGTACCCCGGGCCGCCAAAGATCGTCGCCCGGTGCTCCCACGATTCGGTTTCGTCGAACTGGTAGCGATTCCCCAGCGACCAGAACAGCGGGCTATCGGGCGCGAGCCAGTCGCGCCGCATGTCGAGACGGGCATTGTTGTCGGTCACGCCGTCTTCATCGCGATCGTAGAAGCTCCGGCCGTTCACATCCCAGCGTGTCCAATCGTCGGAGTAGCCGAGGCGCAGCCCACCCGTGATGACGGTGCTTTCACTGGTTCCGTCCTGACCCGTCAGCCCGAAGTCGATGCGGCGATTCCAACCCCGCATGAAGTTGGTGTTGAACAAGCCGGGGTTGGGCGGCTCACCGGTGTCGAGCTGGAGCTGTTCGAGACTGAGACGCAGCTCGCCGAGCTGGGGATGGTCGAGGACCACGTGGTCCACGGCCCACGTGACGACCTCACCGGTGATCGTGTCGCCGTTGGCGAGCACCAGGGTGTCGGCTCGCGCGGTCGGGGCAGCGGCCACGGCGAGGACGACGAATAGGGTGGTGCGAATCCACATGCAGCGGTCTCCAAGCGGTTGAGGGATCCGGAGCGATCGGTGCGGGCCCCGGATCCGGAGCGGGCGGATGATACGAAAGAGGGGTGCGTCGCGTGCCCGCCATTTCACGTCTCGGGTGTGCCTCGTTGGAGTCCGGGGATCCCAGCCCTATCCTGGCGGCGCGATGACGACCTCGACCCTGGACGCGAGCGCGCCGTCTCTGCGCGCGACGATGGAGTTCTGGCCCGCCGACGGGCCCTCGATGCTCAGCCACCCGCCGATCCGGATGGATCTACGCAAGCCCGGGCGCACCCGTCCACACGGCGTCGGCGAGGCGGTGTCGGTGCCGATCGCCGACGCCCGGGCCGCGGTCGCCGACCTGGGCCTCGACACGAGCGGGTTCGCCTGCCACCGGGTGCCCACGGCGGTGACCGATTGGTTCGACACCGAGCAGGTGATGGCGGTCTACTACGAGGAGTGCCGGAGCTTCGCGCGCGAGCTGTTGGGGGCCAGCCACGCGTTCACCTTCGATCACCTGATTCGCGAGCCCGGTAGCCAGACCTCGGGAGGGGGGACCGACGGATCGACCCGGGTCACCGGGGTCGAGGCCGGTGGTGGCTACATCGCTGCGGTGCACATGGACTACACGACCGAGACCACTTGGGCGCGCTACCTCGCGCTGCACGGCGTGACCGAGCCCGCCGACGCGACCCGTGTGGTGGTCCTGAACTTCTGGCGCCCCCTCTGCGAGGTCGTGGAGGATCACCCGCTCGCCGTGTGTGACGCGCGCAGCGTCGCCGCGGAGGACCTCCAGGAGGTGCTGGTCTACGGCTATGGCGCCGAGAATTACAGCTGGCACGAGATCGGGATTCCCACCTACAGCGTCAAGGCCTCGGAGCGCCAGCGCTGGTACTACTACCCGCGGATGACCGCCGACGAGACCCTGGTGATCAAGAGCTACGACTCCCGGGGTGTGGTCGGGGGCGCGTGTCCCCACGCGTCCTTCGCCCTGGCGGACGCCCCGGCGGATGCCGCGCCAAGGCGGAGCATCGAGCTCCGGGTGCTGTGTTACGTGGGGGCGAAGGGCTGAGCGACAACCCCGCCCGGCCGTATCGCCGGGTGGATCTCTGTCCACTCCAACGAGGTGAGCCGTGAAAGTCGGATTGCTCTGGTCGTTTCGAAATCCCCCCCAGTGGCGCAGGCCGTGGAACGACTTCTACGCCGACCAGATCGAGCAGGCGGTGCTGTCGGAGGAGCTGGGCTACGACCACATCTGGCTCACCGAACACCACTTCAGCCCAGACGGCTACTCGCCTTCGCTGATGCCCATCGCCGGTACCCTCGCCGCGCGGACCTCGCACATCCGGATCGGCACCTTCCTCGTGCTGCTTCCCCTCCACGACGCGCGCCACGTGGCCGAGGACGCCGCCACCGTCGATATCCTCTCGAACGGGCGACTCGATCTGGGGCTCGGCCAGGGCTACGTCCCGAGCGAGTTCGAGCGCTTCGAGGTGGATCGCCGTCAGCGGGGCAGCCTCCTGGAGGAAGGCGTCGAGGTGATCCGCGGGATGTGGACCCAGGAGTCGTTCTCCTACGCGGGGGAGCACTACCGCTTCGAAGACCTCCGCATGCAGCCGCGCCCGGTGCAGGAGCCGCCGCCGCTCTGGGTCGGGGCCCGCGGCAAGCGTGCGGTGCGACGCGTGGCGCGGCTCGGCTGCCACTTCCTCGGTGTGAGCGAGCCGAAGGGCCAGGAGCTCTACGACCAGACCTTGGTCGAGCTGGGGCATACGCCGGCGGACTTCTTCGCCACCCAGCTCCAGTGGGCCTACTGCGCTCCGACCCCCGACGAGGCCTGGGCGGATTGTCAGGAGCACCTGCACCACCTGTTGTTCTGGTACCAGCGGTGGGCCGCCGAAGGGGCCGACTCGATCGAGAAGATCCAATCGGACACCGACGCGTCGCTCCCGCCCCCCGACCAGCTGCGCGCCTCCCTCGACCAGAGCATCCCGGGCGTGCCGCTGGTTGGGACGCCCGACCAGGTCGCCGCCGGGCTCGAGCGCTTCACGAAGAGCATGCGGATGACCCATCTGGTGATCGGCATGAACTTCCCGGGCCTCGACCCGGCGAAGAGCCGGCGCTCGATGACGCTCTTCGCCAAGGAGGTGCTTCCGAGCCTGCGCTAGCCGCGGGGGGAGGCCCCCGGAGGAGGGACGTCGCCTCCCCTACGGGTCGGAGAGCGGCTCGAGGCGGATCTCGATCAAGGTGCCGAAGACCTTCGGCGCCGTGGGACGAAGCCGGTCGAAGACCGCGTCGCGGTGGGTCGGGTCGTCGCGCACGGCGCGACCGTGGCCGCGCAACGTCTCGCCCTGGATCCAGACTTCGACGTCGCCCCCGTCGCGAAGCTCGCGCCACCACGGGAAGTCGGCGGCGGCGTAGACCACGTCGTCCTCCCGCAGGTAGTTGACGGGGATGCGCTTGCCCGAGGGCAGGGTGAGGAGCATCACCTCCTCCGCGCGTTCACCCTGGGGCTCTCGGTAGAGCTCGCGGGTGACACGGCCGTTCACCCAGACACAGGAGCTCGCCCCGAGTGCCAGGACCACGAGACCCAGGAGCGCGGCGGGTCGGCCGCGCGTCGCCGCCACCCCGTGGGTCAAGCCTTTTTGAGGAAGTTCACGAGGGTGCAGACGTCGTCCGGGTCGGTCCGCGCGAGGGGCCCATCCGAGTAGCTCGCGTTCACGATGCCGCCGTCCCGCCGGAGGACGAACTCGGTCGGTTGCACGATGTTGCGGCGCTCTTCCCACCAGGAGCCGAGGGCGTCCGCGGTCTCTCGGGTGACGCCCTGGGCGACGGGAAACGACACCGAGTCGGCGACCTCGCGCGCGTGGTCGCCGGTGTCGACACTCCCCGCAACGACGCTGACCCCGAGCGCCTGGAGCTCGCTCTGCTTCTCCTCGAAGGCGGCCAACTGGCGCCGGCAGAAGGGTCACCAGTGCCCGCGGTAGAGCAGCAGGACGCCGAAATCCGTGGTCAGGTCCTGCGGGAGTCGAAGCGGGTCTCCCCCGACGACGTCGAGAGTGACCGGCGGGAGCGTGTCGCCCGCGCGGAGCATGGTGCCCATGGTGTGGTCCTCCGTGGCTGCGAAGGTAGTGCTCGCCCGCCGGTGTCGCCGCCGATATCCTGGTCCACAACCGGGAGGATCGTCCATGACCCAGCTCAAACGGACCCCGCGCGACGAGCTCACCCCCGAGCTCGCGGCGCTCCACGACCAGCTCACCAAGGAGGGAGTGGAGCCCCGCTTCGTCGAAGCTGGAGCCAACGCACCCGAGCTCCTCGACTGGTACTTCAACTCCTTCTACGGGACCGTCTTCTACGGCGGCCGGGTCGAGCCCCGGATCAAGGAGCTGTTGCGGCTCAAGCTCTCGAAGACCCACGGCTGCTATCTCTGAAACCGCGTCAACACTGTCTCGGCGAGACAGTACGGCGTGACCGAGGCCCAGATCGACGCGCTCCCCGACGACGTCGAGAGCGAGGTCTTCTCGGACCGGGAGCGCGCGGTGCTCCGGGCCTGTGAGCGCATGGCGCTCACCAACCTCCACGGGATGATCGACGACGATCTCCACGCGGAGCTGCAGAAGCACTTCAGCGACGGCGAGATCCTCGAGCTCGGGATGACGATGGCCGTGCTCTGTGGCTTCGCCAAGTTCCTCTTCTGCTTCGACCTGGCCGACCGCGAGGACACCTGCCCGATCCACCGCTCCGCCTAGCCCACCACGCGGCGCCGTGTGCTATCCCCGCTCCGCCCGAGCGGTGGAGGAGCGGAGACGGTGCGAAAGTGGGTGCGGGGGACGCTCGTGTGGGCAGCGGCGCTCGCCGCGTCGGTCGGTGTACGGGACGCCGGAGCACAGGTGCTCTACGACAACGGAGCGCCCGGCTCCGGCGGGATCGAGGTGACGATCCGGGTGCTCGCCGAGGACGTCGTGCTCGGGGAGAACGCCACCGTCGAACGCGTCCGCATCTGGGCGATCGAGGACCTCGACGCCTGGAGCGGCACGATCGAGTATTTCTTCTTCGACGACGACGGCGGGGCCCCGGCGGACAGCGCGTTCGCGAGCGGGCTGGGCCAGACCATCTCCGTCGTCGGCAACCAGTACACCTTCGGTCTCGAGACGCCGGTCGCGCTCCAGGCGGGGGTGACCTACTGGGTCGGGATCCACATGGACGACGACTACGACGACGGCACCGACTGCTGTGTGTTCTGGTCGACGCTCGCGGGTGGCGCGCAGATGGGATCCGGCGCCGCGAGCGCCACCGCCGGGTTCTTCGACAACTGGGGCATCACGCCCAACCACCACGCCTTCCAGCTCTTGCCAGAGCCCGGGAGCGCGGCTGCAGGGATGGCCGCGCTGCTTCTCGTCGCGGTGATCCGTCGCGGGGGTGCGACGGGCCGTCGGCGGGCCTAGCGGAGCCCGCCGAAGAAGGCGCGGATGTCGTCCACCAGCGCCGCGGGCTGCTCCGCCGCCGCGAAGTGGCCACCGCGTTCGAAGGCGGTCCAGCGCTTCAGGTTGGTCTTCTCCTCCGCCACCTGTCGCGGGATGAAGATCAGCTCCTTGGGGAAGAGCGCGAAGGCGGTGGGCGCCTCGATCGTCGGGGTGCGCTCGTGGGCCACGGTCCAGGCGTTGCGGAAGAAGGCGTGATAGAGCCGCATCGCCGAGGTGAAGGAGCCGGTGCACCAGTAGAGCGCGGCGGTGGTGCAGAGGTGATCCCGGTCGAAGACGCTCTCGACGTTTCCGTCGCAGTCGCTCCAGTTGCGTCGGCGCTCCCAGATCCACGCGGCGGTGCCGGTGGGAGAATCGGCGGCGAGGTAGGCCAAGGTCTGGGGGTCGCTGCTGTGGACGGCGACGTGGGACTGGATCAACGGCGCCGCCTCGGCGCGACGCTTCACCATCCACCCTTCGTCCGGGGCGAAGGCGTCGTCGCCGATGGCGAAGAGGTCGACCCCGGGGATCACCGGGATGCTGAGGTGCACGCCGAGAAGATGCTCGGCGTGGGCGTGCCCGAGGTGGGCCGTGATCAGCCCGCCCCAATCGCCGCCGTGGGCCGCGAAGCGCGCGTAGCCCAGCACCTCGGTCATGAGACGCACCCAGAGCGCGGCGATCTCGGGCACGCCGAGGCCCGCCGTCCGCAGTGGCGTCGAGAGGCCGTAGCCCGGGAGCGAGGGCACCACGACGTCGAAGGCGTCCTCGGCGTTGCCGCCGTGGCGCGACGGGTGGGTCAAGGGCTCGATCGTCTCTTTGAAGTCCCAGAAGGTCCAGGGCCAACCGTGGGTGAGAATCAGCGGCGTGGCGTGTGGGCCCTCGCCCTTCATGTGGACGAAGTGGAGCGGGACGCCGTCGAGCTCGACCCGAAAGTGGGAGAAGCGGTTGATCGCCGCGGCCTGGGCCGCCCAGTCCCACTCCTCCGCCCAGTAGCGCACCATGTCCCGGAGCCAGGCCTGGGGCACCCCGTACTGCCACCCGTCCTCCCCGATCACCTCGGGCCAGCGGGTGGCGCGCAACCGTGCGCGGAGGTCGTCGAGGGTGGCGTCGGGCAGGGAGACTTCGAAGGGGGTGGCGTCCACGCGGGGCTCTCCGTCGTTGGGAGCGGTTGGAATGGGGGCTCGGCGTTCGTCTAGCGCTCCCCGAGCGCCCGGGCGACCGGGGAAGCTGCGGTGATCCGCGACCAGTAGCCCGCGAGCGCGGGGCAGGGAGCGAGGGCGTCGCTCACGCCGAAGTACGCCTCGGCGTACTCGGTCAGGTAGAAGAGCGCCGGGGCCAGGGCGCAGTCGGCGAGGGAGAGCGCGTCTCCCACCGCGTAGGCGCTCGCGTCGATCGAACGCTCCAGCGCGGCGAGGCCCTCTCGCACCCCCTCGAACCCCGACGCCACCGCGGGCGATGATCTCCCCTCCGCCTTCGCGATCGCGAAGAGCGGCAGATAGCGGGCGAAGAAGTAGGCGTCGGTCATCTGCACGACCATCCGGGCGCGGGCGCGGGCCTCCGGCGCGGAGGGCAGGAGCGAGGGCTCGGGACAACGCTCTTCCAGGTACTCGTTGATCACCGCCGACTCCGCGAGCACGCTGCCGTCGTCGCACACGAGGGTGGGTACCTTGCCCATCGGGGTGATGGCACGGAACGCGTCGGAGCCCAGGCCGTCGGGAGGCGCGACGAACTCGACCTCCAGCCCTTTGGCGTAGAGCGCGATCCGCACGCGCACCGCGAAGGGGGAGGTGACCGCCTGGTAGAGCTGCATGGGTTCGGCCTTGTGTCCCACTTCGGGGGGGAGGGGCGCCAGGATAGCTTCGATCGAGAGGGTCGGGGTCTCCGCACCGCACCTGCACACGGCGGAGCGATCCCCGAGCCGACGAGGCCCCACGTGTTGGTGGGCGGTCCCGCTCGCGCGTAGACTCCGCCGCCGATGCGCCACTTCGGATCGCTCGGTGGTCTGGTGCTCCTCGTCGTCCTCGCTTGCGCCGATCGCGGGCACGAGGGCGCCGACCTCATCCTCCGCAACGGTCGGATCTACACGCTCGATGCGGAGCGCAGCTGGGCCGAGGCGCTCGCGGTGCGAGATGGCCGGATCGAGGCCGTGGGCTCGACGGTCGAGATCGACGCAGGGGCCGGGCCCGCGACCCGGGTGATCGACCTCGGCGGGCGCATGGTGATGCCCGGGATCCACGACGCCCACACCCACCTCCTCCTCGCGGGCCTCAAGTGGAGCCACGAGTGTCGGCTGCCCGCAGGCGCGGGCCCGGAGGCGATCGTCGCAGCCCTGCAGATCTGCGCGGAGGCGACGCCC
This sequence comes from Myxococcota bacterium, assembly GCA_028284525.1. Taxonomy (GTDB): domain Bacteria; phylum Myxococcota_A; class UBA9160; order UBA9160; family PR03; genus JANQRO01. The sequence goes on from JANQRO010000568.1 coordinate 12,764, forward strand.
GACGGAGAGTGGATCATCGCCGGGGAGGTCAACCCCAACGTGTTTGGCGACGCGCCCTACGATCGAGCCTTCCTGGATGCGGCGTTTCCGGACCGGCCCGTCCTGCTCCACGAGTACTCGATCCACCACGCGCTCGCGAACGGACGCGCCCTCGAGCTCGCCGGGATCGATGCCGATACCCCGGACCCGGCCGGTGGCCAGATCCGCCGCGACCCGAAGAGCGGCGTGCCCAACGGCGAACTCGTCGAGACCGCCACGACCCTCGTCACGCGGGTCGTCCCTCCGTATCTCGATCGCGTGTATCGGGGCGCGCTGCGCTTCGCGATCGAGCGGTGCCACGCCTATGGCATCACCTCGGTCCAGGAGGCGTCGGCGAACCGGCGTCTGCTCGAGCTCCTGCGCGATTTCGACGAGCGGGAAGTGCTCGACCTCCACGTCACCGCGCATCTGGTGTGGGGCAGCGAGAAGTTCGGCGGTGCGCCGCCCGACGAGCTCGATCGGCTCTTCGAAGACCGGCGGGCCTTCGCCACCGACCGCGTCGACGTCGACGCGACCAAGGTGTGGCTCGACGGCGCGCCCCTGGCTCCCTATTTCAGCGACGCCGGTCTCGACCCCGCGACCGGAGAGGTGGACCCGCGCAATCTCCTGGTGGACGAGGACACGCTGACCGGTCTTCTCGTGAGGTGGCGGGCCGCGGGGGTGAAGCCCAAGCTTCACGTGGCGGGGCCTGGCGCCGCCCGCGTTGCGCTGAACGCGATCGAGCGCGCCTATCCCCGCGGCTCGGAGAGCACGGCCCCGCGTCCCGACCTGGCTCACGTCTCGATCCTCGACCTCGCCGACGCCCCGCGTTTCGCCGCCCTCGACGTGGTGGCGGAGATGTCCCCGGCGCTCTGGCACCTGGGGGAGGTGCCGGGGCTCGAGATCGTGAACGCATGGTGGCCCTTTGCCTCGCTGCACGAGGCGGGGGCGACCCTCACGATGGCCTCCGACTGGGTGCTGCCCCCCGACCCGAACCTGTTTCCCGCCCTCGAGGGTCTCGTCACCCGGCAACGGGAGTCGCTCGAGCTGAGCGTTGGCCTGGCGATGATGACGCGCAACGGCGCGGAGAGCGTCGGGCGGCTCGAACGCTTCGGGACCCTCGAGGTCGGGAAGCGGGCGAGCTTCATCGTGTTGGACCGCAACCTCTTCGAAGTCCCCCCGACCGAGATCGGCGACACCCGGGTGCTCCTCACCGTCTTCGAGGGCGAGACCGTCTTCGTCCACGACGACGCGCCGAGCGGCTGGCCGGCGGTCGACTCCGCACGCTGACGGCCGCCCCGCTCGCGTTGGTGCCCGACCCCAAGGGCTCGCCTATCGTGAGGACCGAGGGATCGTGCGCCGGGGAGTACGCCGAGCTCGGAGCGCCCGACCCCACGCGTCTGCACGACGGAAGGATCTCCACATGGCGGAACGCGTCGCCGGGTGTCCATGACGATCGACGTGACTCCGGTGTCCGGTTCCCTCGGTGGCCTGGTGAGCGGGGTGGACCTCTGCGACCTCGACGACGCGCGGTTTGGCGCGGTGGAGGAGGCTCTCTGGCGCCTTCAGGTGCTGGTGTTCCGCGATCAATACCTCGCGATCGACGACCACCTCGCGTTGGGACGACGCTTCGGGCCGCTCCACACCCACCCGGCGGTCGCGGGGGTGGAGGGCCATCCCGAGGTGCTGCGGCTGCGCAACCTCGGCAAGGAGAAGACGATCACCCAGGTCTGGCATTCGGACGTGAGCTGCGAGCGCGAGCCGCCGTCGATCTCGATCCTGCGGGCGGTCGAGGTGCCTCCCGCTGGCGGGGACACGCTGTGGGCGAACCAGTACGCGGCGCTGGAGCGGCTATCGCCCGGGCTGCGCGCGATCCTCGCGCCACTCCGCGCGCTGCACCGCGGATTCGGTCTCGAAGCGACCCATCCCGTGCTGCGAACCCACCCCGAGACCGGTCGCCAGGCGCTCTACGTGAACGGCGGGTTCACCTACGCGTTCGAAGGGATGACCGAGCGCGAGAGCCGGCCGCTCCTCGACTACCTGGTCGGCCTGGGCTCGAGCCTCGACCTGACGATGCGTCACACCTGGGCCCCCGGCGACGTCGTGATGTGGGACAATCGCTGTGTCATGCACTACGCGATCCACGACTACGACGACGCGCCCCGGGAAATGCACCGCGTCACGGTCTGCGGCGAAGCGCCAGTGTGAACGCCGACACCGGTCGCTACCAGGAGGGACATCGATGGCCGACACGCTTCGTTTCCTGCACCACCCCGCCTCCCAGCCCTGTCGCGCGGCGCGGCAGTTCCTGGTCGAGAACGACATCCCCTACCAGGAGGAGGTCGTCGACATCACGACCGACATCAACGAGACGCAGGCGTTTCGCGACCAGTACAACCCGACGGGTCAGGTGCCGATCCTGGTCGACGGCTCTTTCGTCGTCTGGGAGAACGTGGCGATCGCGCGCTACCTGAACGAGAAGTTCGAGTGTCCGAGCCACTGGTTCGGCGCGACCCTCGAAGAGCGGGCGCGGATCAACCAGTTCCTCCAGTGGTACGCCTATACGTTGCGACTCGGGGGGGGCGCGTTTCACTGGACGATCTTCGCGCCGATGATCTACGGCGCCGACAAGGACTTCAGCGCGGAGCGGCGCAAGGGCTACCACGTCCTCTACGAGTCGATGGGCGTGCTGGAGAACTACTGGCTGGCGGAGTCCGACTACCTGTGCGGGGACGTCGTCACCTACGCCGATCTGGTCGGGTTCCACGAGCTCGTCTCCCACGACGCCGGCGGCATCATCCCCGACCGCGTCTGGGGCAAACACCCGCGCATCCGAGCGTGGTTCCAGCGGGTGGCCGGGCGGCCCGCCAGCACGGAGGTGAGCGCCTGGCAGTACGAGACGGTGAAGAAGGTCCTCGCCGGCGAGCTCACGGTGGAGTTCAAGCGTCGGACCGCGGTTTTGAAGGGAACCGAAGCCTACGGCGGCCACAACCGCGGCATCCCGCACCTGGACGAGGACGACGACTACCTGGCCGAGGTGGAGGGCTAGCGCTCTGCGCCGCGGCGTTCGCCCCGTCTACGCGCCGCCGCCGAAGCGCGGCATCACCTCGTCGCAGAAGAGCCCGAGCGAGCGCATCGTGGCGGCGTGGTCGAGATCGCCCCACGAGAACGCCCCGACGTAGTAGTCGCCGCCCGCGGCCTCCACCGCCGCGATGTCACTCGCCACCCGATCGGGGGTACCCGCGACGACCACGCTGAGCTCGCGGGCGCGGTCGAAATCGCCGCCGACGGTGGGGTCGATCGGCGGCTCGACCCCCATCGAGCGGAAGAGCGTCATCAGGTTGTCCGTGTAGCGGGTCCACGCGCTCCGTCCCCGCTCGCTCGCTTCCTCGTCGCTCTCGGCGACCAGCACGTGACGGCTCACCCCGATGCGGCGCGCGCCGGGAGGATTGATCGCGTCTTCGGCCGGCGCCGCGTCCCGGAACTGCGCCAGGTCGCTGGCCACCTTGTCGAGGGGACCCGCGGTGACCGTGTTGACCCCGTGGCGCACCGCGAACTCGACGTTGCCCGGGTACCAGAAGCTCGGGTGCGGGGACTGGAACGGCGCCATCGGGACCGGGACGTCCTTGAACTGGTAGTGCCGACCTTCGTGGTTCAGCATCGACCCGCTGCGGCCCGCGTGGAGCGCGGCGACCAGGATCTCGAGGGTCTCCTCGCTGCGCTCGCGCGCCGCGTCGGGGTCGAAGCCCCAGAGCGCGTGCTCGGGAGGGCTGATGCCGCGTCCCACACCCACCTCGAGGCGCCCCCCGGAGAGGTGGTCGACCATACAGATCTCCTCCGCGAGGCGGAGCGGGTGGTGGAAGGGGAGCAGGTACACCAGCGAGCCCAGGCGAATCCGCTCGGTCTCGCGGGCGGCGGCCGCGAGGAAGACGTTGCCCGAAGGCGCCATGTCGAGGGGGATCATGTGGTGCTCGGCTTTGTGGTAGCACCAGAAGCCGTGGCGATCGGCAAAGGCGATGTACTCGAGACGCTCGCGGTAGAGGTCCGCCAGCGTACCCCCGCGGTGTTCCATGTGGTCGAAGAGTCCGAACTGCATCCTCGCGCCTCCGGTGGTGGCCGTCTCTAGAACGACAGGGGTTCGAGCTGCGCCAGGATCTCGTCGCGGCGATCTTCGAACTGCGGCGCGATCTGGATACGCGCGCCGAGCCGGTCCGGCGCCTCGTCGATGGCGAATCCCTCCGGCTTGGACACCGTCGTTTCGAACAACGCCCCGCCCGGTGTCCGCACGTAGACGGAGTCGAAGTAGCCCCGGTCCTTCACGGCGGAGCAGTCGGTGAAGCCGAGGCCTTCGAGGGTCTCGGTCACCCCTTGCTGGACGTCGAAGGATTCCACCTGGAAGGCCCCGTGGTGGATCGCGCCCTCGCCGAAGGTCCAGGTGCCCGCGCGTCGCTCCGGCTCGATCGCGAGGTCGATCAGCGCCCCGGGCCCCCCCGCCCCGACCTCGTAGCGGAGCCGAGCGCCGTCCCGCGCGACGGGCCGCGCGGTCCAGCCGAGCTCCAGGAAGGCCTCCATGTCCTCGCCCTCCCGGACCGATGCGACGTAGGTGTGGGTGCCGCGAATCGCGTGCTCGGCGGGGACGGGACCGGCGCCCCAGGGAGCGCGACCGTCGCCCGTCGTGCCGACCAGGGCGTACGGGATCCCGCAGGGATGGCGGAAGCAGAGGGTCGGCTCGCCAAAGGTTTCGGCACGCCGGGACTCGAACCCGTGCTCGCGGAGTCGCGCTTCCCAGTACCCCACCGACGCTTCCGGGATCGACAGCGAGAGCTCGGAGAGCTGGCCGGACCCGGGCCGCGCCTTGCGGTCGGTGTGACCCATCGGGAAGGAGGTCACCAGGGTGCTCTCCTCCCCGACGTCGTTGCCGTAGTAGAGGTGGTAGAGGGGCAGCTGCCCGTCGTAGATCAACGTCTTCTTGACGCTCTTCAGCCCCAGCACCCCGGTGTGGAAGTCGTAGTCCTGCTGGGCGCCGCCGGTGCACAGGGTGACGTGGTGGTGGCGCAGGACGGTCGCGTCGCGGGCTTCGAGGCTCATGCTGGGCTCCTTTCGCCGGCCGATGCCGGTGTCGATGCGGGGCCGTCGAGGCGGTCCCCTGCTGCGTGTGCGCAGGATGCGCCGCCGGTATCATTCTTCAAGTACGGTCTTTTCTGTAACTAGTGTCGCTGGAGATACCATGGCAAGTGCGAGCGCTCCCGAGCCCACCGCCGATGGGGCCCATTGGCCGGCGGGCGACGACTGCCCGACCGCCGAGTTTCTCCGGGTCGTCGGGGGCAAGTGGAAGCCCCTGATCGTCTTCCACCTGCACGGCAGCGCCGTCCGCTTCGGCGCCATGCGCCGGATGCTGGACCGCATCACCCCGCGCACGTTGACCCGCCAGCTCCGCGAGCTCGAAGAGGACGGCATCGTCGCCCGACGCGTCTTCGAGCACGTGCCGCCCCACGTCGAGTACTCGCTCACCGGTCTCGGACGCTCGCTGCTCCCCGTGGTCGTGGCGATGGCGCGGTGGGGCGAGGAGCACCTGCGGCGGCGCGGGCTCACCCCGGTGACCGATCGCGTGGGGTGGCCGGCCGGTCTTCCGGGGATCCCGGACGGGTCCGAGGCTCCGCGCAAGACCGCGTCGCGCGGGGCCGTCGATGCAGCCCCGCCCAGCGGTCCGTCGCCGACCGGCTAGGCCGCCGCGGCGATCCGGGCCGCCCGCTCGCGCAGCAACAGGAAGAGCGGAAAGCCGGCGGCGAAGGCGACGCACCACGAGACGGCGAGGCACAGCCAGAAGCCGCCCCGACCGACCGACTCGCGCGCCGTGATCAGGAAGACGTTGAAGGCGGCTCGGGGTCTTCGACGCGTCCCGCCGCGGGGGCTATTCCAGGCCGTAGAAACGCAGCGCGTTCTCGCCGAGCACCTTGCGCTGGTCTTCCAGGGGGAGCGGTGCGAGACGCTCCCGGAGCTCCCCGACGACGCCGAAGTCGGCGTCGATGTGGGGGTAGTCGGAGGCCCACAGGAAGTAGTCGGCCCCGATGTGCTGCACGACGGCGGCGGTGAGGGTCTCGTCGGGGTCGGCCGACACCAGACACTGGCGGTAGAAGTACTCGCTCGGCTTCAGCGTGTTGATCGAGCGGCTCTTGGTCACCACGAACTTGTGGTCCAAGCGGTCGAGCCACGCCGAGATCCAGTTCGCCCCGGTCTCGAGCACCGAGACCTTGAGCCGTGGGAAGCGCTCCAGCACCCCAAAGGAGATGATCTCGGTGAAGGCGGCCATCACGTCGATGGCGAGGAAGGCAAAGTTGAAGAGCCCGAAATCGGGGCCGGCGACCAGGGGGTCGATGTAGTTGAACGACGGCTGATCGCGCACCACGACGTGGAAGCCGATCGGCATCTCGAGATCCTGCGCGGCGGCCCAGAAGCGGTCGAAGGCGGGGTCGTTGAGGTGTCGCCCGCCCCGCGAGGCGCGGTCGGGTGAGAGGAAGATCCCCCGGCAACCGTCTTCGCGAGCGCGCTGGAGCTCCGCCACGGCGAGCTCCGTGTCGAGGAGCGAAATGTGCGCGGCGGGCACCAGCCGCTTCGGGTCGTGACGACAGAAGTCGGCGATCCAGCGGTTGTAGGCGCGGGTGTAGGCCGTGGCGAGCTCGGCGTCCTGTAACGGCCCTTCCCAGATGATCCCGATCGTCGGGTAGAGGATGGAGACGTCGATGCCTTCGCCGTCCATCACCTCGAGACGCGCCTTCGGGTCGTAGCTCCCGGGTGGGCAGCCGTCTTCGTAGCGGAGGCTCGGGTTGCTCATGATGTCGTCGGGGTCGAGCTCGATGCCGCCGAGCGCGGCCAGTTGGAAGCGCGTGGTCTCGATGGGCTTCCCGTCGACCAGCAGGACCTCGCTCCCCTTGGCGTCGGCCGCGATACAGATCGCCCGGTCGCGGTAGCGGGGCTCGAGGTAGTCCTTCCAGGTGTCGCGGGGCTCGAGGACGTGGCCATCGGCGTCGACGGTGATGCCGCTGGTCTGCGGGGTGGTCGTCTGGGTCATGGGATCCTCCTGCGGCAGTCGACCGGGGTCGGCCGCGGCTAGGCGTTGCGCGGGGCCGGGAGGTCCAGCGCGAGGGCGAGGTCGTCGAGAAAGGCGTCGGTGTCGAGCGGGCGGACGCTTTCGCGCATCACCGCGCCGGCGAGTGCCGAGTAGAGGACCGACACGCGGCGCGCGGGGTCTTCCCACCGCGCTCGCCGTGCGATTCGCTCGAAGATGCCGAGACCCCGGTCGAGCAGCTCCTCCCGCTCTCGCTGGAAGGACGCGGAGCGGGCCGTGGCGGCGTAGGCGTCGATCCAGAGGGTGACGGGATGCCCGGCGCCGACCCCGCCGAGCTCGAGGAAGGCGCGCGCCGCGCACCACAGCGCTTGGTTCGGGTCCGCTTCCGCCTCGGCCACGGCTTCGACCCGCGATAGCGCCTCGTCCATGACGCGGCGGAACGCGAGCTCGACGATCTCGTCGACGTCGTCGAAGTAGTAGTGCAGGGCGCTCTTGGTTAGCGGGCTGGCGTCGGAGATCGCGCGGGCGGTGCAGCCCGCCCAGCCCTCGCGGCGCAACACGTCGGCGGCGGCCTCGATCAGGGCTTCGCGTTTCGCGAGTTGGCGGGGGCGGTCGGCGCTCACACGGATCCTCGTTGCCGATTTGGGACGCGGGTCCTATTTTAGGTCACGCGTCCTAAACCGCCACGAGGCGCTGGCCCATCGCATCCCGGAGAGGAGGTCGTATGGAGTTCAACCCGCTCTCGCCGGAAGTGACCGCCAACCCGTTCCCCTACTACACCGCGCTGCGGGACGAGGCCCCGGTGCTGTGGCTCGATCCATTCCAGGCCTTCGCGGTGAGCCGCTACGCGGATGTCGATTTTGCGCTGCGCCACCCCGAGGTGTTCTCCTCCGCGAACTTCACGGAGGAAGCGCTCGGCGACCTCAACCCGGTTCCCGACGTTCCGTGGATTCTCGACATGAATCCGCCCGACCACACGCGGGTGCGCAAGGTCGCCAACAAGGGCTTCACCCCGCGACTCGTGCGCGAGCAGACCGCCCAGGTGCGAGAGATCGCCCGGGCGTTGCTGGCCGGCCTGCGTCGCGCTCCCGACGCCGACTTCGTCTCGACGTTCTCCGCCCCGCTCCCGATGATCGTGATCGGCGAGATGCTGGGTGTGGAGCCCGAGCGACGCGAGGAGTTCAAGACGTGGTCCGACCACATGGTGCGCGCCACGGGTCGGCCTACCGAGGAAGCCGAACGCGCGGCCTTGCGCGACAGCCTCGCGGGGTTCCGCGCCTACTTCGAGGATCTGATCGAGCGGCGGCGACGCGAGCCGGGGCCCGACCTGATCAGCGCACTGGTCCGGGCCGAGGAGGAGAGCGCCAAGCTCACCTCGATCGAGATCCTCGCGCTCTGTGTGTTGCTCCTCACGGCGGGGAACGAAACGACGACCAACTTGATCGGCAACGCCGTCCTCGCGCTCTTCGCGCACCCCGACGCGATGGAGCGCGTGCGCGCGGATCGCGAGCAGGTTCCGGCCCTGGTGGAAGAGGTGCTCCGCTACGACTCCCCGGTGCAGATCGTCCCGCGGGTGACCGCCGAAGACGTCGAGCTCGAGGGAGGGAAGATCCCGGCCGGGCAGCGGGTCTTCCTGCTCCTCGGCTCGGCGAACCGCGACGAGCGGAAGTACCCGGAGCCGGATCGCTTCGACCTCGATCGCAACGCCCGCGATCACCTCGCCTTCGGCTTTGGCACCCATCGCTGTCTCGGGGCCCCGCTCGCCCGACTGGAGGCGGCGGTCGGCCTCGAGACCCTGCTCTTCGAGGCCCCGCGCTTCGCGCCGACCACCGACACGGTCGAGCCCATCGCGTCGGTGATCGTACGCGGGCCGCGCGCGCTGCCGATTCGCTTCGAGGACGGCTGAGGGCCGAGGTCGCGGACCCGCTGCGGCTTCTGGGTGGGGAGGTGTGGCGCGGGTCGCAATGATCGATTATCGTCGATCATCGATGAAACGGGGAATCGATCGCGCACAGGCCGAGGAGTGGGCGTCGTGGTTTCGGGCCATCGGCGACCCGACGCGTGTCCTTCTCCTGCACCTGCTGTCGACCGCCTCGAAGCCCCTCAGCGTCGGGGAGATCACCGACGCCCTCGACGTCGGCCAGTCGACCGTCTCCCACCACCTCGGAAAGCTCGCGGCGGTGGGCTTCGTGCGGGTCGAGCACGCCGGCACGTCGAGCCTCTGGCGGGTCAACGAGGCCTGTATCGAGTGCTTCCCGTCCGCCGCGGAGATGGTGATGGGACGTGTCCCCGAGGAGTTTGCGCGCGCACTGGAGGCAACGGGATGACGAAATCGATCCACGACGACGTTCGAGCGTTCTACCGACAGGCCGCCCAAGAGGGTCGCGGCGTCGAGCGCGACGATCCGCGCTGGGGAGCGAGTCGCTACGACGACGCGACCCTCGGCGAGGTCAACGATGCGGCGGCCCACCTGTCGATGGGCTGTGGCAACCCCTACGCGTTGGCCGACCTGCAACCGGGGGAGACCGTGCTCGACCTCGGGTCCGGGGGCGGGCTCGACGTCATCCTGTCGGCCAAACGGGTGGCCCCCGGCGGCAAGGCCTACGGCGTCGACTTCCTCGAGGAGATGCGCGAGACCGCCCGAGCCAATGCGGCCGAGGCCGGGGTCGACAACGTCGAGTTTCTCGCGGGGATGATCGAAGACGTTCCGCTTCCCGACGCGTCGGTCGACGTGGTGATCTCGAACTGCGTGATCTGTCTCGCCCCCGACAAAGCCCCGGTGTTCGCCGAGGTCGCCCGCGTGCTCCGACCCGGCGGACGGCTCGCGGTGTCCGACGTGGTTGCCGACGACGGCGCGGATCCCTCGGCGTCGGGGCAGGACTGGTCGGAGTGCGGGAGCGGGGCGCTCCGCGAGAGCGAGTACCGGGCGATGCTCGAGGCGGCGGGTCTCTCCGAGGTGACGGTCGAGTTCACCCACGAGACCGGCCCGGGGCTCCACGCCGCCATGGTTCGCGCCGTGAAGTCGGCCTAGCGACGCGTCACAACGTCGCGGCACAAGTTGGTGTGGTAGCTCCTGCGCGCCGTAGCGCTCCGCTGGTAGAGTGTCGGCGCGGGCCTCACGCCCGAGGAGCTGTGCGTTGAGCGACCCCAAGGACTACGAGCGTTTCGAGCACGCCTTCGATGTCGAAGACCCCGCGTTCGCCGAGGACTTCGAGGGGGTGCTCGAGCACCTCGTCGCGAAGTGCCCCGTCGCCCACAGCTCGGTGGGGCCGGGCTACCGCGCCCTCAACCGGTACGAGGACGTGCGCCGCGCCGGCGCCGACTGGCGGACCTTCAGCAGCGCCGACGGCTGGATGCTGGACCCACCCGAGGGCAACCTGCCGATCCTCCCCGAGGACCTCGACCCGCCGTACCACACGGCGTGGCGGCGGGTCCTGAACCCTTTCTTCAAGCCTTCGGCGATCCGAGACATCGAGCCCCACGCCCGCCGCTACGCCCGCGAGCTGATCGATGCCTTCGCCGAGCGCGGGGAGTGCGAGTTCGTCTCGGCGTTCGCCGCGCAGCTACCCGGTCTGGTGCTCTTCAAGCACCTGATCCCGGTGCCGGTCGACGACCTTCCGGCCCTGTTCCGGGAGATCGACACCTATTCCTTCGGCGCGCCCGCCGAACGCGCCCCGGCCTTTGGGCGGGTGCTTCAATACCTCGAGGGGTTCCTGCGGGCGCGCGGCGAGGAGCCCGATCGGGGCGACGTGGTCGACGCCGTCCTCGCCGGGGTCGAGCGGGACGGGGCTCCGTGTCCCTGGGCCGACAAGGTGCACACCGCCCTCGACCTCGTCTTCGGCGGACTGGCCACCACGACCCACGCCATCTCCGGGGCGATCTACGAGCTCGCGCAGACGCCCGAGGCGCGTCGGGCACTCCTCGAGGACCCGACCTGTCTCGACACCGCGATCGACGAGACGGTGCGTCTCCACGCCCCGGTGGTGGCGGTGGCCCGCACCGTGACGGCCGACGTCGAAGTCGCCGGGGTCCAGTTGAAGGCGGGCGACCGGGTGGCGCTGAACTACGCCGCCGCCTCTCGCGACCCCGAGGTGTGCTCCAGTCCACGGAAGTTCGACGTCCACCGGGAGGAGGTGGTGCACACCGCCTTCGGCGTCGGACCCCACCGCTGTATCGGGGAGAACCTGGCCCGCCTCGAGATCCGTATCTCGATCGACGAGTTCCTGCGCCGCATCCCGGAGTTTGGACTCGCGCCGGGCTCGCGCCCCGAGTTCGAGAGCGGGCAGCTGCGCACCATGAAGCGTCTGTCCCTGGTGTGGGATCCGGCCACCCTCCGATGAGCGCGGATCGTCGCCCCGCCGCGCGAGGATGCGTCCACCGGGGCCGGTGGCTCAGCGGATCTCCAGGTCCTCGAAGTCGGGCCTCCGCAGCAGGCTCCACATCTCGACCGACGTGAACGGGTTCTGGGTCGCCGAGCGGCCAAAACGCGTCCAGTAGTAGTTGTCCGCGCGCGGGTCGCTCCAGGCCATGCCCCGATTGCGCTCGTCGACGAGCTCGTTGTAGCGCCGGTAGGGCTCCTCTTTGACCTCGATCGAGCTCTTGCCCTCGAGGATCAACCGCTCGATGCACTGGAGTGCGTAGCGGGTCTCCATCTCCTGGAAGGCGGGGATCAGCAGACCGCCGTTCGTGTTGGGACCGTAGAGGGTGAAGAGGTTCGGGAGCCCGGGGATCATCGCGCCGCGGTAGCCCTGGGCGCCGGTGTCCTGCCACAGCGCCTCGACCGTCTGGCCGTCGCGCCCGACGATCGACATCGGGAACAGATACTCGGTCGCCCGGAACCCCGTCGCGTACACGATGGCGTCGACCTCGTGCAGGGTCCCGTCCTCCGTCTCGATGCCGGTCTCGGTGATCCGACGGATCCCGTCGACCACGAGGGTCACGTCGTCGCTCTGGATGGCGTCCAGGTAGCTGTACTTCGGATCGACGAGCACCGGCCGCGCGGAGAGCACCGGGTGTTCGGGAGTCATGACCTTCACGAGCTCCGGGTCTTCGATCTTCTCTTCCAGGAACGCGATGCAATCGTCCCGGGCCGCCTGGTTGATCTCGCTCACCGCGTGTTCGTCGTCGAACTCCCGATCGATCTTGGCGAGGGTGAAGAACCCGGCGGCGAACCCGGCCGCGATGCGGACGCGGAGGAAGTTCGCGAAGTAGGGCATGTTCCGATCGAGCCAGGGCACCTGGGCGGGGAAGGGCGAGCGATAGCGCGGGGCGCGGAAGAGCCACTGGGGCGTGCGTTGGAAGACCACGGTGTGGCCGGCC
>JANQRO010000575.1 GCA_028284525.1 Myxococcota bacterium
CGACGCCTGGCTGCGCGCGACCCGGCGCTGGACCCTGGTGCCGTGGTTCTTTCTCTCGATCGGGATCCTGCTCGGCGGGCGCTGGGCCTACGAGGTGCTGGGCTGGGGCGGCTACTGGGCCTGGGACCCGGTGGAGAACGCGTCGTTCATGCCCTGGCTCGCCGCCACCGCCTACCTGCACTCGGTGATGATCCAGGAAAAGCGCAACATGCTGAAGATCTGGAACCTGGTGCTGGTGGGGCTCACCTACTCGCTGTGTCTGTTCGGCACCTTCCTCACCCGCAGCGGTGTGATCTCCTCGGTGCACTCGTTCACCGCGGCCGGGTGGTTCGGGTACATCTTTCTCGCCTACGTCAGCGTCGCCGCCGGCGTCTTCTTCGCGTTGCTGTTGTGGCGTCGGCGCGGCCTCCACAGCACCAACCGCCTCGAGTCGGTGGTCTCCCGCGAGGCGAGCTTCGTGCTCAACAACTGGGTGTTCATGGCGATCCTCGCGGTGGTGTTCTGGGGGACGCTCTTCCCCGTCGTCACCGAAGCGCTGCGCGGCGTGAAGATCTCGGTGGGCCCCGCCTTCTTCAACCGGCTCGGCGGCCCCCTGGCGCTGCTGCTCCTCTTCCTCACCGGCGTCGGACCGCTGATCGCCTGGCGGCGCGCGTCGCCGGCGAACCTGCGTCGCCAGTTCCTCGTCCCGCTCCTCGTCGCCGCCGTCACCGGCGCCGGGACGGTGCTGCTGCTCGGGGAGGCACGGCTCTATCCGCTGGCCTTCTGGTCGCTCTCGGCCTTCGTCGTCGCGGCGATCACCCAGGAGTACACCCGGGCGATCGCCGCGCGTCGCCGCCAGGGCGAGGGAACGCTGCAGGCGCTGGGCACCCTGCTGGCGCGGAACCAGCGTCGTTACGGCGGCTACATCGTGCACCTGGGGATCGTGTTCATCCTGCTCGGCATCTCCGGGGCGGCCTTCAACGAAGAGCGTCTCGAGAACCTCGTCCCCGGCGACCGGCTCGAGATCCGCGACTACGAGCTCCGCTATCTGAGCGCCCGGGCGCTGCCGCAGCAGCACTACGGCGGCGCGGTCGCGCGCATCGCCCTCTACCAGGGCGGAGACGGGATCGCGACCATGCTCCCCGAACGGCGCAACTACTGGCTCGAACAACAGCCCTCCTCGATCCCCGCGATCCGTTCGACCCTGCGCGAAGACCTCTACGTGATCCTCACCGCCCTCGAGCCCGACGGGTCGGCCACCCTCAAGGTGCACCTCAACCCGCTCGTCAACTGGATCTGGGTCGGCGGGCTCACCTTCGTGTTCGGCGCGATCGTCGTCCTCTGGCCGCACCCGGAGCGTCGGCGCACGTGAGCGCGACCCGGGTGCGGCGCGGCTTCGCAGCGCTGCTCTCGCTGTGGGTGCTGGGGGTCGCGGGGCCGGGCGCAGCGCAGCCGGACCCGGCGGCCGGAGCCGATGCCCCCGAGGTCGGGGACGTCCCGAGCGGGACCGGCATCCTGAGCGGCGAGGTCGTCCATCAGCAGGCGAGCCCCGACGAAGCGCGCGGCGCCGGGGTCGACGTCCTGCTCTACGCGCTGCCCGGGGCGGGCCCTCCGGGCATCCGCCGCGCCCAGAGCGACGCCTCGGGGGTCTTTCGCTTCGAGGGGATCTCGACCGACCCCGGCACCGTGTACCTGGTGGGTGCGCGCTACCAGGGCATTCCCTTTCCGGGAGCGCGGGTGCAGTTCCGCGCCGGCCAGAGCGAGCAACACGTGAAGATCCGGGTGGGTGAGGTCGGAGAGGACGCCTCCAAGGTCCGGATTCCCCAGCTCGAGATCATCCTCGAGTGGCGCGGCGGCGACGTCGTGGTGACCGAGGCGTACGAGGTGGCGAACGCCGGCGAGCTGGTGGCGCACGTCGCCGAGACACGCCGCGCCGAGGGGGGGGCGCTCTTCAGCGCCGCGCCCCCGACGGGTGCCACCGACCTCGAGAGCCCCTTTGGGCTGCCCCTCGAAGGCGTGAGCCGCGACGGCGATACCCTGCGCTTCTACGGGCCGATCTACCCCTCGGCCTGGGGGGGCCCCTTCGCCCAGCGCCAGGAGATCTCGCTGCGTTACCGCATCCCGGTGGGCGATCCGGTGTTCGCGCTCCGACGCGGACTGCCGGCGGCGGTGGATCGCGTGGTGGTCCGGGGTGGCGCCGGGTTCGAGGCGCTCTCGGTGGAGGGCGCGGAGGTCGAGGCGATCGACGAACTGGACGCCTTCGTGCTGCGCGGCGACGCCCTCGCCAGGGGGCTCGTCCTCGAATCGCGCTTCCCCGAGGCGCAGAGCGACCTCGCCGCGCTCACGCGCCGTGAGGTGCGGGTCTTTCTCGAGCTCGACGGCGCGGCGCTCGCGGTGCGCGAAGAGCATCTCTTCCACGTGGGCGGCGACGCGCCTCTGCTGGCACCCGACGGTGGGGCGCTGCTCTCGATGTCGATCCCCCGCGGCGCCCGCGACCTCCGCTTCAGCCCCGAGGCGAGCAGCTGGGGCCTCGCCTCGGAGGAGGGCACCCTGCGTCTCGCCGGGCCCCTGCCGACGGGGGAGCGCCAGTTCGACCTGGCCTACCAGCTTCCACGCAACGCCCCGGACGTCGCCTACGAATTCGCCAGCGCGCCGTCGGTGCCCTTGCTCAACGTCTTCGTCGCCGACACGGGTCTGCTGATCGAGACCCAGCGG
>JANQRO010000580.1 GCA_028284525.1 Myxococcota bacterium
CCCGGACATCGACGTGGTGGAGACCAACGAGGCCTTTGCGCCGGTCGTGCTGGCCTGGCAGAAGGATCTCAAGGCCGATCGCGATGGCACCGCCGTTGCGGTTCACCTTGGAGAGGTCGGCCTTGAGATCCTTCTGCCAGGCCAGCACGACCGGCGCAAAGGCCTCGTTGATCTCCACCACGTCGATGTCCGAGAGCTGGAGCCCGCTCTTCTCGAGGATCTTCTGGGTCGCCGGGATCGGCGCCGCCAGCATGATCACCGGGTCGCAGCCGGCGAGGGCGAAGGCGTGGAAGCGGGCCCGGGGTCGCAGACCGAGCTCCTTGGCCTTGTCGGCACCCATCACCAGAGCGGCCGACGATCCGTCGGTGATCTGGCTCGAGTTGGCCGCGGTGATCTTTCCGTCTTCCTTGAAGACGGGCTTCAGCGTCCCGAGCTTCTCCACCGTCGAGCCGGGCCGGATGCCCTCGTCGGCGGTCATCATGCTCTTCACGCCGTCTTCGCGGGTGATCTCCACGGGCACGATCTCGTTCTGGAAGTAGCCCTTCTCGGTGGCCTCGGCGGCGCGCCGGTGGGACTCGACCGAGTAGGTGTCGAGCTCTTCGCGGGAGAGGTCCCACTTCTCGGCGATGATCTCGGCGGAGATGCCCTGGTCGACGAGGCCGCCCACGTTGTAGAGGTTCAAGTCCTCGTAGCGCTTCTCGAGGCCCGGGCTGTAGGGCTCGCCGGTCTCGCCGCCGCGGGTGGAGAACATCGGAACGCGGCTCATCGACTCGACGCCCGAGGCGACGACCACATCGTAGGCGCCGGCCATCACGCCCTGGGCGGCGAAGTGGAGGGCCTGCTGGCTCGAGCCGCACTGACGATCGACGGTGGTGCCGACCACCGAGTCCGGGAAGCCGGCGTTGAGCGCGGCGTTGCGGGCGATGTTGGTGCCCTGCTCGCCGGTCTGGGACACGCAGCCCATGATCACGTCCTCGATCAACGCCGGGTCGACTCCGGTGCGTTCCACGAGGGCCTTCAGCGTGTAGGCCGCCAGATCGACCGGGTGCCAGGTATTGAGCTGCCCGCCGACCTTGCCCCGGCCCAGGGGGGTGCGGACCACATCGACGATCACCGCGTCTCGCATCGAGACCTCCAAATTGCGCAAGAAGTTCTGAAGGAAGGGCGCGCAGCATAGCGCAAGCGCCGGGGGTGCTCGGCGCGCGCAGCGCACCCGCGCGCTACTTCGAGGGGGTGCTGGGTGCTCCGCCCATTCCCAGCCCCTCCAGGATCTCCCGGTGCCGTCGGCGCGTGAGCGGGTAGCCCCGCGCGAAGAGGAGGCCGACGGCGAGGAAGACGACGGGACCCAGGGCGGTGAGCCAGCGGATCGCCTGGCGGGCGGTGTCGCCGAGGTCTTGGGGGTCGGCAACGGTCTCGTAGCCGAAGAGGTCGAGGACGGCGAGGGCGGCGAAGATACCGAGGGCCCCGCCGAGCTTGCGGACGAAGGTGAAGATGCCGTTGTAGATGCCTTCGCGACGCTCGCCGCTCTCGAGCTCGGCCTCGTCGATCACCTCGCCGATCATCGACCACGGCATCAGGTCGACGACGGCGAAGCCGATCGCGAAGAGCGGGGTGATGAGGAAGTAGGCGAGGGCGGGCCACGAGGGCTGGGCGAGGAGCAGGGAGAGGGACACCGCCATCCACCACAGGCTTCCGACGGTGAAGACCCGCGCCTTGTCGCGGCGCTCGGCGACCCGACGCCAGAATACGTAGCCGACGATCACGAAGAGAAAGAAGCAGCCCATGACCGGCTCGAAGAGGTCCGCACGGAAGAGCCAGAAGGTGTAGAAGAGCAGCAGCATCGTGCTGGCGATGTCCATCGCGACACGGCCGAAGAGGTAGAGGCCAATCAGCCGGCGGAAGTTGGCGCGGGCGAGCGCCTCGCGGGCGCTGGCGAGGAGCGGTGCGTGGCTCGGTCGCTCGCCGAAGCGCTCGAAGGTCGCGGCGAAGACGACGAACCACACCGGGATCAGCGCAACCCCGACACACCATCCCGCACTCGCGAAGCCACCGGCACCGCCGCCGAAGGCATCGGCCAAGGGGCGCATCGCCAGGGCGAAGACCGCGCCCACGATCGACCCGGCCGCGCGATAGGTGTTGAGGGTGGTGCGCCCGTCGTAGTCGCCGGCCATCTCGGGCAGCACCGAGAGGTAGGGCACCGAGGGCACCGTCATCGCAAGGCTGAAGAGACAGTAGATCACCGCGTAGTAGGCGAAGCGCGCCCCGTCGCCGTCGAAGGGGGCCTCGCTCCAGAGCAGCGCGAAGAACACCCCGTAGGGAACGGCCCCGAGGAGGAAGTAGGGGCGGCGGCGCCCGAAGCGCGTGCGGGTGCGATCCGAGAGCCACCCCATCAGCGGGTCGCTGAAGGCGTCGACGAAGCGGCCCAGAAGCGGGATCAGGCCGGCGTAGATCGGTCGGATCTCGGCCACCTGGGTCAGGAAGTAGCCCGCGTAGACCAGCGCGAGGGCGACCAGCCCGGTGTTCAGGGAGACGTCGCCCAGCGCGTAGCCCAGCTGCCGGG
>JANQRO010000560.1 GCA_028284525.1 Myxococcota bacterium
GTGAGGATCGCCGACGCCGCCTCGGCGAGGGTCATGCCGAGGGGGGTCGCGACGGTCTGCACCGCGGCCCGCGCCGCCTGGCGGTCGAGACGCATGCGCCCGCCGAGGAAGTGGTCGACGTCGATGTAGCCGAGCACCACCGCCGCGTCGGTGACGGTGGGCGCCGCGCCCCCCGCGCCGTAGCAGGCGGGGCCCGGGGTGGATCCGGCGCTCTCGGGGCCCACCCGGAGCAGTCCGCCCGGGTCGATCCACGCGATCGAGCCGCCCCCGGCGCCGACGCTGCGCACGTCCACCGTCGACATCCCCAGGTCGTGGCCGCGGAACTCTCCGCCGAGCCAGGTCTGGCGGGTGTACTTCACCTGCCCGGCACGGATCAGGCTCACGTCGAAGGTCGTTCCGCCGGTGTCGACGATCAGGACGTCGTCGCCAAAGCCCTCGGCATCGGCGTAGGCGAGCCCGGCCAGCGGCGCCATCGCGGGACCCGACTTCACCATGTAGACCGGCCGCGCGACCACGTCCTCGAGGTGCATCACGCCGCCCGAGGAGGTGCTGATCAGAAGCTCACCGGTATACCCCGCCGCGCGGAGGTCGCTCTCGAGCTCCCGCAAGTGGGCCTGCATGAGCGGTTTGAGCGATGCATCAATGGCGGTGGACGAAGCCCTCGGATATTCACGCAAAATCGGGTTGAGTTGGTGGGACAGGGTGACCGCCACTCCCGGCAGGTGCTCGCGGAGCAGCGCGGCGACCCGGAGCTCGTGGGTCGGGTTCGAGATCGACCAGAGCAGACACACCGCCACCGCCTCGACGGCTTCGCGGCGCAGGGTCTCGATCAGCTCCAGGACCCGGGCTTCGTCGAGGGGCGTCTCGATCCCCCCCTCGGCGTTCACCCGTTCGGGCACCTCGAAGGTGAGGCGACGTGGCACGTAGGGCGCCGGGGGGTCGACGTCGAGCTCGAAGGGACCGCGCTTGCCACCGCTTCGATAGACCAGGGTGTCGGGAAACCCCGCGGTCAGGAGCATCGCGGTGCGCGCCGTCGCCCCGGTGACGATCGCGTTGGTGGCGCGGGTCGAGCCGTAGACGAGCACCTCGGTCTCGGCGATCAGGGTCTCCACCGGGATGCCGAGGGTTGCCGCCGCGTCGCACATGCCCGCGGAGACGCCATCGAAGCTGCGCTCGGGGGTGGTGGGCGCCTTGCCCACGGTGAGGGCTCCGCCGGCGTCCGCCACCACCACGTCGGTGAACGTCCCCCCGGTGTCGACTGCGATGCGATACGCCACGGCTCGGCCCTCCGATCGTGGCATTCTAGCTGCGCCGCCGCCCGAGCCGCCGACGGACCGGGGCGCCACGAGAACGGAGACCCCATGCAGCGAACCCACGTCCCCGCGGTGAGCCCCTTCGCCGAATCCTTTGGCTTCTCCCGCGCGGTGCGCACCGGGGACCAGGTCTTCGTGGCGGGTACCGCCGCGATCGGTCCGGACGGCCGCACCGTCGGAGTCGGCGACGCCGGGGCCCAGGCCCGCCGCTGTTTCGAGGTGATCGAAGCGGCGCTCCGCGACGCCGGCGCCACCCTGGAGGACGTCGTGCTGACGCGGGTCTACGCGGTGCGCGCCGAGGACATCGACGCGATCGCCGAGGCCCACGGCGCGGTCTTCGGCGCGGTGCGTCCGGTGTCGACCGCGGTGCTGGTCGCCGGGCTCTTCGATCCCGACTGGCTCCTCGAGATCGAGGCCCACGCCGTGGTCGGCGCCGCGCGGCGCTGAGCGCGCCCTACTCCGCCGCAGCCTCCCGCGCGAGGGCCTGGTCGCGCACCTCGCTCAGCGTGGCGACCGGAGAGAGCGCTTCGGGATCCACGGCGACCTCGATCAACGCGGGGCCGCGGTGCGCCAGCGCGCGGTCGAAGGCGCTGTCGAACTCCGCGTTCGTGCCGGCGTGCAGCCCGAGCGCCCCGTAGCTCTCGGCGAGACGTGCGAAATCGGGATTCACCAGCTCGGTGCCGTGGACGCGCTTCGGGTAGGTGCGCTCCTGGTGCATGCGGATCGTGCCGTACATCCCGTTGTTGGCGACGATCACCACGAGGTCGAGCTCGTAGCGCACGGCGGTCGCGAGCTCCTGCCCGGTCATCAGAAAGCAGCCATCGCCCGCGAAGCACACCACGTTGCGCTCCGGGTGCACCAGCGCCGCGCTGATCGCCGCCGGCAGGCCGTACCCCATCGACCCGGAGGTCGGCGCGAGCTGGCTGCGGTAGCCCCGGTAGGGGTAGTAGCGGTTCACCCAGGCGGCGTAGTTGCCGGCGCCGTTGGTCACGACGTCGTGGTCGCCCAGCCGCTCGCCCACCCGCGCGACCACGTGCTCGAGCTGGAGCGCCCCCGGGGTCGGGACCGCGTGCCGCGACTGTTGGTACTCGGCCGCCGCCGCCTCCGCCCAGTCCCGCCATCGCGCCGCTTCCGCGAGCGTCCCGAGCGCCGCCGCGGCCCGGGCGAAGGGTGGCGAGGCGGAGTTGATCGCGAGGTCCGGGCGGTACATCCGGCCGATCTCGTCGGCTCCCGGATGGATGTGGATGAAGCCCATCTGCGGGTTGGGGATCGCCACGTGGCGGTAGCCCGACGAGGTGATCTCTCCGAGCCGCGCACCCAGCACGATGAGCAGGTCGCACCCTCGGATCCGCGCGGCGGTCTTCGGGTGGATCCCGATCCCCGCGTGCCCGCAGTAGTAGCGATGGCGGTTGTCGACGTAGTCCTGAGAAATTATTAATTTTGTCTTTGGCAATAGCCACATGCAAACTTGTTGGATCATTGTTTCTCTGGGATTTGTTTGTAACCTTCCCACCAATGAAAAAGGCAATCCAATTAGGATAAAGCAAGGCTGACAAGTCTTGTGC
>JANQRO010000594.1 GCA_028284525.1 Myxococcota bacterium
AGGCCGTGGCCGAGGCCGTCGCACGGGTCGATGCCGGCGACGCCGTGTTCCAGGCCCAGGACGAGAGCCAGGCGACCTTTCAGAGCCTCGTCGACGACGCGGTCGCCGCGGTCGACTGGAGCCGGCCGGCCGCCGAACTCGACCGGCTGATCCGCGGCTGCGACCCCCAGCCCGGGGCGCTCACCGCCCTCGGCGCCCAGGCGCTGCGGCTCTACGACGCCCGTCTCGAGAGCGGCGCTGCGGTCGGCGCAAAAGCCGGCGAGATTGTCTCGGCCGAGGGGGGCCGCCTCGTCGTCGCGACCGGGAGCGGCAGCCTCTCGGTGGGGAAGGTCCGTCTGGGCGACGGGGGGAAGGTCGCGGCGGGGGAATCGAGCCTCGCCGCCGGCCAGCGCCTCGGGTGAGGGGCGCCCCTCCAAGGCGCTGGAACTTCGTCAGATTTTTGAAATGCTGCGATAGAAGAGCCTCAATGTCGGCGGATCGTCGGCCGACACAAAAGTGCAACTAGCCCGTCCAAAGGGGCGACCCACATCGGGTAGCGCGGCGCGTTCGAAGGCCGCGTCGACGCCCCCGCCACCGGGAACCCACCGGCGCCGGGATCCTCGGCCAATTGCCGAGCGTTTCCGGGCCGCTACAGTGCGCCGCCACCATGATCAACGATCTCTCGAAAATCCGGAACATCGGGATCAGCGCCCACATCGATTCCGGCAAGACCACCCTCACCGAGCGGATCCTGTTCTACACGAACCGTATCCATCGGATCAGCGAGGTGCGCGGCAAAGACGGCGCCGGCGCCACGATGGACTTTATGGAGCTCGAGAAGGAGCGGGGGATCACGATCCAGTCGGCGGCGACCCACACCGTCTGGGACGACCACCACGTCAACATCATCGACACCCCGGGCCACGTCGACTTCACCATCGAGGTCGAGCGCTCGCTGCGCGTGCTCGACGGCGCGGTGCTGGTGCTCTGCGGTGTCGCGGGCGTGCAGTCGCAGTCGCTCACCGTCGATCGCCAGATGCGGCGCTACAAGGTCCCGCGCTTGGCCTTCATCAACAAGCTCGACCGCTCCGGCGCCGACCCGCGCCGGGTCTGCGAGCAGCTTCGCGACAAGCTCGGCCACAACGCCGTTCTGATGCAGCTCCCGATCGGTCTCGAGGCCGACCACGACGGCGTCGTCGACCTGATCACGATGGAGGCCATCTACTTCGAGGGATCGAACGGCGAAGAGATGGTGCGCAAGGAAATCCCCGAGGCGATGCGCCACGAAGCCGAGGCCGCCCGGGAGACGATGCTCGACGCCGTGTCGATGTTCTCGGACGAGCTGATGGAGGCGATCCTCGAGGAGAACGTCGAGGTCGACCAGATCCACGACGCCGTGCGCGCCGGCACCCTCTCGCGGGACCTGACCCCCGTCTTCATGGGTTCGGCCTACAAGAACCGCGGGGTGCAACCGCTCCTCGACGCGGTCGTCCGCTATCTCCCGACCCCGACCGAGGTCGAGAACCACGGCGTCGACCTGGGCAACGACGAGGCGCCCCTCGAGATCGTCTCGGACCCGAACAAGCCCCTGGTGTCGCTGGCCTTCAAGCTGGAAGAGGGCCGCTACGGACAGCTCACCTACGTGCGGGTCTACCAGGGCACGATGAAGCGGGGCGGCACGATCGTGAACGCCCGCACCAAGAAGCGCCACAAGGTGGGGCGGCTGGTGCGGATGCACGCCGACGAGATGGAGGACATCGAGCAGGCCGGGGCCGGCGACATCGTCGCGCTCTTCGGGATCGATTGCGCCTCGGGCGACACCTTCACCGACGGCTCGATCGATGTCGCGATGAGCTCGATGCACGTCCCCGACCCCGTCGTGTCGGTGGCGATCAAGTGCAAGGACAAGAAGGCGGAGGACAACCTCGGCAAGGCCCTGGGTCGCTTCGTCCGCGAAGACCCCACCTTCCGTTCGAAGGTGGATCCCGAGAGCAACGAGACCGTGATCTCGGGGATGGGCGAGCTCCACCTGGACGTCTACCTCGAGCGCATGCGTCGCGAGTACAACGTCGACGTCGAGACCGGCGCGCCCCAGGTCGCCTACCGCGAGACCGTCTCCCAGCGCTCCGAGTTCAACTACACCCACAAGAAGCAGACCGGCGGCGCCGGGCAGTTCGGCCGCGTGGCGGGCTACCTCGAGCCGCTCTCGGAGACCGACGAACGCGACTTCGAGTTCGTGAACGAGATCCGCGGCGGGGCGATCCCCACCGAGTACATCCCCGCGGTGGAGAAGGGCTTCCAGGGCGCCCTCGAGAAGGGGCGGCTGATCGGCTTCCCGGTGCTCGGCCTGCGCGTCGTGATCAACGACGGGCAGTCCCACTCGGTGGACTCCTCGGAGATGGCCTTCTCGGCCGCCGCCCGCGGGGCGTTCCGGGCCGCCTACAGCGGGGCGAAGCCCATCATCCTCGAGCCGGTGATGAAGCTCGCCGTCGAGGGCCCCACCGAATTCCAGGGTGCGGTGCTCAAGACCATGATGCAGCGCCGGGGCAATGTCATCGGCACCACCGAAGAAGCGGGGTTCTGCCGCATCGAAGCCGAGGTACCCTTGGCCGAGATGTTCGGGTACGCGACCGACCTGCGCTCGATGACCCAGGGCAAAGCCGAGTTCACCATGGAATTCGCCCGCTACCTGCCGTGCCCGTCCGAGACCACCAAAGAGCTCCTCGAGAAGTACGCCGACCGGCGCAAGGACGACGAGTGAGCGAGAAAGGCCCCGTATGTACCGCCGCTTCCTGAACGCCCGTAGCCCCCTCCGTCTTCTCGAGAAGGGGCTGCACGGCGGACTGGGGCGCGGAAATCTCGGGTTGGTGCTGGCCGCGCGCGGCGTGGGCAAGACCTCGTTTCTGGTGGGGGTCGCGATGGACGACCTGCTGCGGGGCGAGCCCATCCTCCACGTGAGCCTCGACCACACCGTGTCCCACGTGCGCGACTACTACGATACGGTCTTCGAGGCCCTGGCCACGACGACCCACCTCGAGGACGTCGCCACCGTCCACGCCGAGATCGACCGGCTGCGCCGGATCCGCGCCTACCCCTCCGCCGACTTCGACGCCGACCGGCTGCGCGAGGCCCTCGACCTCGAAGGACAGGTGGGGGGCAAGATCGGGCTCGTCGTGGTCGACGGCTTCGACCCGGCGGCCCGTCGTCCCGAAGACCTCGAGGCGATCCGCGACCTCGCCCGCGCCAAGGAGGTCGAGCTCTGGTTCTCGGCGCCCTTGGCCGACGAACGCATCGAGGCGATCCCCACCACGCTGCGCGAGGTGGAGACGCTCTTCTCCGTGGTGCTGACCCTCGAGCCCCACGACCAGGAGGTGGCGCTGCGGGCCCTCAAGGACCACGACAACCCGGACGTCTCCGCCCTCCACGTGGGCCTCGACCCCCGCACCCTGCTCCTCGTCCGCTCCTAGGTCTTCCTCCGGGCGCGCCAACCCCCGGGCCATACGGGGCGCCGACGAGCGCTACGCGCTCTGGAACTCCGAGAGGAACTCGCGGTAGCGCGCGCGGATCGCGTTGCGCTCCTCGGGGAGGAAGCCGAGCTCGTCGGCGATCTTGACGATCTCGGCGCTCTCGTCGGGCGAGACGGTGCCGTCGGCCGCGGCCACGCCGTAGAGCGCGTCGAGCAGCCCGGCGCGCTGCTCGCGGGTCGAGATCTCGCGGAACTCCCGGGTGACCCGGTAGTTCTCGGTGCCGCCGAGGAGCCGCGTCTGGGATTTGGCGATCTCGACGGCGAGGGCCGCCTCGTCGCCGCCGAGCCCCGCCTTCTCCACGAGGATGCCCTGCATGGCGTCGGTCTCGGTCTCGGAGATGTGGAGGTCGGCGTTGGCGACCCGGGCGAGGACGTAGGCGAAGGCCGCGAGGTAGCGCGCGGTGGCGGGGTCGAGACGTTCGAGCTGGGCGGCGATCCGCCGCACCACGCCGGTGTCGTCGACACCGGCCCCCCCGGAGCCGTCGCCGTCGCTGGAGAGTCCCAGAAAACGCAGGAGGAAGGCCACGGGCGAAGCATGACCCAGGCGCTTGCCGCGGGCTACC
>JANQRO010000035.1 GCA_028284525.1 Myxococcota bacterium
CGGTGGGCGCGGGCTTGACGGCCGCGGCGAACCACAGCGCGCGGTACTGTGGCGGCCAACGTCTCTGGCTCACCTACGAGCGCGACGAGGTGAGCGTTCATCGACGCTTTCCGGACCCTCTCCAGCGGGGCCGCCGCTACGCGAACGACTTTGCTCTGGAAATCGTGATCGACTTCGTGCGTCGCGGTGCAGGTCCCGACTGGCGTCCCTCGGAGCTCCATCTGGAAGGAGCGGTGCCCGGGCACGCGGAACAACTCGCCGCGCTGTCTTCGGGGGCCACCTTCTTCGGGGCCCCCGCCGACCGTCTCGTGTTCCCGCGAAAGGTCCTGACGCTTCCGCTGCCCCACCCCTCGCCCGCGCTCGCGCCGCTCGCGATTCCGGACATCGACTTCGTCGAATCCGTGCGGCGGACGATCCGATTTCTTCTGGAGGTTCAGGAGCTCAGCTTGTCCAACGTGGCCGAGTTGGCGGGCACCAGTACGCGATCCCTCCAGCGCCGCTTGGCCGCGTCGGGACACCGGTTCTCACAGCTCACCGACGAGGCCCGTTTCGAGAAGGCGATCCAGCTTCTCCGCGACCCGGTCAATCGCCTAGTCGATATTGCGGTCGAGCTCGGATACACGGACGCCGCCAACTTCACCCGGGCCTTCCGCGGCTGGGCCGGGATCCCGCCCTCGGCGTTTCGACGAACCAACCGCTAGCCGGTCGCCTCGCCTCGGCGCTTGTCAATTTGCGTCATGCGTAAGATGACAACCCCGTCGCCGTCTCGAGCGGTGATACCCTCTCGCTCCGACCGCGAAGGGAGGGAGACGTGGGGTTAGGGGTGCGCCAGCTCGCGTGGTGGATCGTCATCGTCGGGATCGCCGCGTGCGCCAAGACCGAGGTCTCGCATCGAAACCAGACGCTCGCCATCGACAAGCTCGCGCGCCCGGGCAAGATCCTCGTCTACGACTTCGTCGCCACACCCGAGGATGTGCCCTCCGAATCCGCCCTGCGAGACCACCCGTCCGCGAAGAGCGAGCCTCCGAGCGCGGAGCAGCTCCGGCTCGGCCGCGAGGTAGGCGCGGAAGTCGCGGAGCACCTCGTCGAAGAGATCAACGCGTTGGGGTTGTTGGCCGTGCGGGGTTCGAGCGACCCCACCACCGACGTCGGCGACCTCGTGCTGCGTGGCACCCTCCTGACGGTGGAGGCGGGTAGTGCGGTGGAACGCGTCGCGATCGGAATGGGTGCGGGAAACGCCGAGCTCAAGACCGCGGTCGAGGGATTTCTGGTGACGGAACACGGCCTCCAGAAGCTGGGGGGCGGCACCGTCGATTCGGGTGGCGGCAAGACGCCAGGCGCTGCGCTTCCGCTGGGGGTCGCCGTCGCGACGCACAATCCCATCGGCTTGGTCGTGAGTACTGGCGTCAAGCTGCACGGGGAAGAGAGCGGCTCCAGCACCATCCATGGGAAAGCCAAGCAGACCGCAGGGAAGATCGCAGAAGAGCTGAAGCCGCGTTTCCAAGAACAGGGGTGGATCCCGTGAACCCGGCGGACGCGAGGCCCCGGACCCCACCGCGGACCAGCGAACAGCGGAGGACAGTTCGGTGAGACAACAGCTCGCGCTCGCCCACGACGACTTCGAACGGGGCGATGCGCGGATGGCCGACTCTCGGTTGCAGAAGGTGCAAGGTAGCCTCGTCGTCGTCGCGACACGGGCTTCGCTCGAGGTCTCGGAATCCGACCTCCGAGCCGTGGCGGCTCCGCCGCCAGCGGAGTAGCCACGGGTCGGGCGGAGATACGGAGAGGAACGGATGTTCGGACGCTCGCGGTGTCTGCTGGTCCTTGTCTTGGCGCTCGCCACGTTCCCCGGACGGGCCGAGGATGCCGAGCGAGCCGAGCCCCCGTACGCGAGAGAGGTGCTGAGCGCGATGTCGCAGCACCTCGCCAAGGCGGACGAGTTCTCGTACCACGCCGAGCTCGAGTTCGACGAGCTCCTTCCAGGGGGCCCCATGGTCCGTCTCGCCGGAGCGATCGACGTCGCAGTCGACCGGCCGGGACACCTGTTTCTCTTCTACCGGGGTGACTGGTCGCGTCGTGTCGTCTGGTTCCAGGACGGTCGTCTCACCCTGTTCGACCCCACCGCCTCGCTCTATACGCGGGTGTCGGGGCCGAAGGACATCGACGGCATGATGGACAAGCTGGAGCAGGACCACGGAGTGATCTTTCCGCTTGGTGAGCTCGCCGAGGCGGACCCCGAGCTCACGATCGCGCGCGACGTCGACCTCACACACTACGTCGGGATCCACGACGTCGAGGGCATTCCCTGCCACCACGTTCTGTTGCAACGCTCCGATCTCGACATCCAGGTGTTCGTTCAGGTGGAGGGCGAGCCGTTGCTCCGCAAGCTCGTGTTGGTCTACCCCGATCGGCCCGGGTCCCCCCAGTACACCGCTTGGATCACGGAGTGGAGCTTCGAGCCGCCCCCGGCGGAGATCTTCGAGGAGAAGCTCCCGGACGACGTCGCGGCGGTCGAGTTTCTCCCGCTCGATGGGGTCCGATGATGCCCGGGCGAACCGGCTCTAGACACGCCTGGCTCGCGCGCAGAACCGGCGCGGCCCTGGTGGCCGTCCTCTTTGCGCTGATGGCGAGCAACGCTGCGGCACGCGGCGGCTTCGGGGGTGGGCGCGGTTTCGGCGGCGGCGGTGGCTTTGGCGGAGGCGGCGGGTTCAGCCGCGGCGGCTCTCATTTCGGAGGAGGTGGGTTCGGGGGTGGGACCTCGCGTTTTGGCGGAAGCGGCTTCGGAGGAGGACGATCCGATTCCCGATCCGGCAGCAGCGAGTTCGGCGGGAGAAGCTCGCGGTCGCCAGGAGCGGGCGGCGACGCCGGCGCCCGCGCGGGACGCGCGAGCACCGAGGGAACTGCCGGACGGTCGCCCGCCTCTCGATCCGGTGGAGAGCGGGGTTCCGGCGACTTCGGGGAACAGGCGGGCGAGAACCAGGAACAACGCCAGGACTCCATCTCCAGCAACCAGCAGAATCGTCAGGAGTCGGCCGAGTCGATGCAGGCGAGCTCCCAGAACTACCGCTCGCAAAACCGCGAAGATTGGCAGGACTACGGCGACGATCACTACCACGGCCGCTGGGGTTGTTGCACGAGCGACGGGTCTGCGGCGGCGGGGCTGGTGGTCGGCCTCGCGTTGGGTGCCGCCGTGGCCTCTGCCCCGCGGAACTCGACGACCGTCGTCGTGGAAGGGAGCTCGTACCAGTATTCGGACGGCGTCTACTACGCTCCAGCCCCGTCGGGCTCGGGCTACGTCGTCGCCCAACCTCCAGCTGGGACGACCCTCGACACGCTCCCGCCGTCGGCGGTCGCCGTGCAGACCGGGGGCGAGAGTTACCGATACCTCAATGGCGTGTTCTATCACTCCCAACAAGAAGACGGGAAGACCCGCTATCAGGTGGTGCGGGCTCCGCTCGGTGCAACCGTGTCTTCGATCCCACAAGGCGTCAAGCCCAACAAGATCGACGGCGCGGCGTACTACAATTACGGGGACACGTGGTTTCGTGCCTACTTCAAGGGGAGCCAGACCGCCTACATGGTCGTCAAGAACCCGCTTGTCTAGCCACGCGAACCCCGACGCCACCCCTCCCGGTTCGCGCGCGAGCCCGCGACTCCCGCCTCGCTCGGATCGGCGCGGCGCTCCGTGTCATCGGCCGATCGACGACGCCACCGTGGCGGCTCGCTCGCCAAATGCGCCAAGTCCTGTGACACGGGCGCGACCTCCCCTTCCGCGTACCCCACGCGGCGATCGCCAGCGCCGGGACGACCCGCCGTGGAGATCTCCCGGCACCGGGAGCCTTCGCGCCCGTCGCGCGGTGTCGAGAGATCGAGGGATTCGCCGATCGGGGTCGCGAGCGAAGGCCCAAGCGATCGCGTTGTGTGTGTTGCTGGTCGGCCTGCTCGGAGGCTGTGCGGCGCGACCCATCAATCCACCGATCACCCAGGTCGATCCGACGTCCGGATACCGGCCGCAACTCCTCATTCCGAAGCGTCCCCACAACGACCCCAACACGCTCTTCGTCCTCTCGTTCTCTGGCGGGGGCACGCGAGCGGCCGCGCTCTCCTACGGCCTACTGGAAGAACTCCGAAAGACGTACGTCGACGCGAACGGTACGCCGCGGCGTCTGATCGACGAAGTCGATGTGATCACCGGCGTTTCGGGAGGGAGCTTCACCGCGCTGTCCTACGCACTCCTCGGCGACCGTCTGTTCTCCGAGTACGAGGACCGATTTCTCAAGCGAAACGTCCAAGGCGCGCTGGCCCGTCGGATCTTCCTCAACCCCATCAATTGGTGGAGACTCCTGGGCCGACACTACGGGAGGACCGAGCTCGCCGCGGACTACTACGATGAGATCCTCTTCGAAGGCGCGACGTTCGCCGACCTCGTGGAGCGTGCCGAGGCCGGTCCCGTGGCGATCGCGACGGCCACCGATATCTCGACAGGCTCCCGGCTGGCGTTCTTCCAGAACGACTTCGACCTGCTGTGTTCCGACCTCGACCCGGTGCGTCTTTCCCGCGCGGCCGCGACTTCTTCTGCGGTGCCGATCCTGCTCTCTGCCGCGACGTTCAACAACTACGGCGGCACGTGCAGCTACGAGTACCCACTCTGGGTCAAAGACGTCGCCAACCCGGAGAGGTCGGACCGTCCATCGGTCCGAGCGCTCCAGCGCTATCGAGAGATGCAAGATTTCCAGAACAGCAACGATCGTCCCTTCCTTCACCTTGTCGACGGCGGCGTATCGGACAACATCGGTGTCCGCGGAGTGATGGAGGCGCTCGAAGAGCTCGCGGCGAGCGCCGCGTTTCAAGGCCAGGTCGGCTTCGGGGCGATCCAGAACATCGTATTGATACTCGTCAATGCCCGCTCCTCACCCAGCACCAACTGGGACAAACGAGAGACAGCGCCCGGGCTCGTCGCCCAGCTTCTACAATCGTCCGGCGTACCGATCGCGCGCTATTCCTTCGAGACCGTCGAGACCCTCAAGGACCGAGCGGAAGTTGCAACGTGGCGGCGCGAGCTGCGCATCGCACAGGCCCGGCTCGCAGGGATGAGCCGAGAAGAAGCCGAGGAGCAGACGCCAAACGTCGTCCTACGCGTCCTCGATGTCACGTTCGACTCGATCGAGAACACCGCCGAACGCGAGAGGTTCATGAACATGCCGACGAGCTTTGTTCTCACCCACGAGCAGGTCGACCAGCTTCGGGAGATCGCCGGCCGGTTGCTCGAGGCATCGCCCGCGTACGACGGATTCATCGGGAGCCTCGGCGGGATTGCCGAGGCCGAGTCGTGTCCCCCCCGGTGAGCGGGGCGGTCTGGACGAGACGATCGGCGGTATCCTCTCGCCATGGACCCTCCCGCGCCGACCCCCTTCGTGGACGATCTGCGCGCCGCGCTCGGCGACGACGCGGTGGATGTCACGGCCGCGACCCGCGAGCGCTACGGTCGCAACCGGCTGCCGCTGGGCGATCGCCTCCCGCTCCTCGTCGTCTACCCCGATAACACCGCGGCGGTCCAGAGCACAGTACGGCTCGCCAACCGCCACGGCGTGGCGCTCTATCCGGTGAGCACCGGTGAGAACAGCGGGCTCGGGCTGCGGAGCCCCAGCCACCGGAGCTGTGCGGTCGTCGACCTCGGGGCCAGGATGAACCGGATCCTCGGGGTCGACGAAGTGTTGTGCACCGCCGAGCTCGAGCCCGGCGTGAGCTATCAGCAGCTCTACGACGAGCTCGAACGCCGCGGACACCCCCTCATGCTCGACACGACATCGGGGCCGCCCGACGGGGGAATCGTCGGCAACACCCTCGACAAGGGCGCCGGCTACACCCCCTACTTCGACCACTTCGGGATGAGCTGCGGCCTCGAGGTGGTGCTGGGCGACGGCCGCGTGCTACGCACCGCAGACGGCGCGCTCCCCGGGTCGCGCACCTGGCATCTCGGAAAGTACGGGTACGGTCCGTTTCTCGACGGGCTCTTCGTCCAGTCGAACTTCGGCATCGTCACCCGGCTCGGGGTATGGCTGATGCCGCGGCCACCGGTGATCCGAACCTTCTTCTTTCTCTACCCCGACGACGACGATCTGGTCGAGATCATGGAGCGTGTGCGGCCGCTCAAGCTCAGCAACGCGGTGCCCACGTTGCTCAAGGTGACGAGCGACCTCTACGGCCTGGGGACGGTGACGCGCTACCCCACCGCGCGTAGCGGGGGCGTGACGCCGCTTCCCGACGCGCTGCGTCGCGAGCTCCGCGAGGAACACGGGCTCGGCGCGTGGTGTGTCTCGGGCGCGCTCTACGGGGCCACCGAAGAGTCCATCGCGCCCGCTCTGGCCCGCGTACGCGCCCACTTCGAGGCCTCGGGGCGCGCCCGCTACGTCTCCCACGAGGAGGCCCTCGAGCACCCCGCCCACCGCATCCACGTCGACACCTTCAGCGGCCGCCCGACGCGCCAGGAGCTCGGGCTGCTCGAGTGGCGCGCCGGCGGTGGTGCCGCCTGGTTCCTCCCGGCAACGCCGGTGGTGGGCGCCATCGCCCGCGAGCACCAGCGACTCTCGCGGCGCATCCTCGCCGAGCACGGCTTCGAGTACGTGGTCGAGCTGGTGTGCGGGCCGCGGCTCGCCCGAGCCCTGCATCTGATCCTCTTCGACCGCCGCGACCCCGACGAAGCCGCTCGCGCACGGGACTGCTACCGCGCCCTCGCCGCGGCCTACGCCGCCGCCGGCTACCCCGTGTCGCGCGCCCCCCTCGATTTCCAGGCGGAGGCGATGACCCGCCTCGACACCTTTCCCGAGGTGTGCGCCAGCCTCAAGCACGCCCTCGACCCGGGCGGGGTCCTCGCCCCGGGCCGCTACGGCATCGAATAGGAGACGACACGTGGGTGCACGAGAGAACTTGGCGCTGTGGGATGAGCACATCCGGG
>JANQRO010000006.1 GCA_028284525.1 Myxococcota bacterium
TCGTCGCCGCCGTGGCCGGCGTCGATGACCACGGTGTCGAAGCGGTCGAGGCGCGCGGCCCCGTCGAGGGCGCCGGCGGCGCGGCCCCAGTCCGTCGGAGCCAGCAGGAGCGCGAAGCCGGTGGTAACGGCGAAGCCGATCGCCGCGAGGAGCGGCGCGGTGCGGCGCGCGGTGTTCACGAATGGCCCCCCCGACCGATCACCTTAACGTATCGGTCGGGGGGGCGTCGAAGGAGAGCCCGTGCGGGCCGCCGAGGAGGTGGCCCGGAGCCGACCTACTGGCCGAGCTGCACCAGGGAGCCGAGCAGATCGTTCGTGGTGGAGATCGTCCTCGTGTTGGCCTGGAAGGCCCGTTGGTTGACGATCAACCGGACGAACTCGTTGGCCAGGTCGACGTTGGACTGCTCGAGGGCGCTCGCCCGGATGCTCCCGAGGGAGCCCGTGCGGGGTTCGCCGATGATCGGCTGGCCCGAGGCGCGGCTCTCGATCAGCGTGTTGTTGCCCACGGTCTGCAGACCGTCGACGTTCGGGAAGATGCTGAGGGCCACCTGTCCCAACGCCTGGACTTCGCCGTTCGAGAACTGACCGGTCAGGAAGCCCAGCTCGTCGATCTGGACGTTGCGCAGCGTCCCCGCCGCGTAGCCGTCCTGGGTGAAGCTCGCGACCGCCGAAGCGCCCCCGTTCGAGGTGGTGGGCGCTCCCGTGCCCACCCCGGCGACGACCCCGAAGTCGAGGGTCGCCACCTGGCCCGGCGCCGCGCCACCGGCGAACTGGAGGGTCACGCTGGTCTGACCGGTGGCTGCGCCGTCGACGAGGGTGAGCACACCGGTGTCGTCGAAGGTGAGCGTCCCGCTCGACTGCACGACCACGGGATCACCCGCGGTCGCCGGCGGGGTGGTGGTGTCCGCGGGGTCCAACGTCGCGGTCCAGGTCCAGTTGTGGTCGGGCGGCGTCGTACTGATCTTGGTGAAGTACACCGTCATGTTGTGCGGCACGCCCAGCGAGTCGAAGACCTGCACGCTGGTCTGAAAACTGGAGCTCGTCGACGGGCTCGACGGATCGAACCCGCCGGGGATCTCCGTCGAGCTCGAGTTCAGGTTGAGCGACATCCCGACGTTGGCGGTCGGGTTGGGCGGCAGCGGCGCGTTGTTCAGCTGGAGGTCGCCGAGCACGCCGTTCGACTGCCCGGTCAAGGGGTCGATGCCGTAGCCCTGCACCCGCGCGCCCGAAGGGTTCACCAGGTACCCATCGCGATCGAAGTTGAAGAGACCGGCGCGTGTGTAGGTCCGGCCGAGGCTTCCCTCGAGCACGAAGAAGCCGCGTCCGTCGATCGCGAGATCGGTGGGGCGACTCGTGGTCTCGAAGGTGCCTTGCGAATAGATGGTGCTCACGCGGCCCACCGCCGAGCCGGCGCCGGTTTGCGAGATGCCGCCGGCGGTCGCGAGGCTCTGCCCCAGGACGTCGGTGAACTCGGTGCGACGGCTCTTGAAGCCCGTGGTGTTCACGTTGGCGATGTTGTCCCCGACCACCGAGATGGCCGTGGACAACGCGTCCAGGCCCCCGACGCCGGCGAACAGTGCTCCGGACAGACTCATACTCGCTTCTCCTTCGGTTCGTGGAAATCACGGGTGACACCGGCGAGCTCGTAGGCCCGCAGGCGGATCCGGGTGGTGCCGACCTCTTCGATCGCTCGATCGAGGACCTCGGCAAAGACGGGACGCGGCGCCGGCCGCAGCCAGGCCGTCAAGACGGCGCCAAATGTGCGCAGCCGTCGGATCATCGGTTGGGATCCTTCACTTCGATCGTGGCGGAGAGGGGCACCTCGATCGCGCCCACCAGCACACTCACTTCACCGCCCAGGCTCGCCGCCCGGGCGCCGGTGGCGGTGCCGCTGATGTAGGGCGTCGCGGTCACGGGCGCGTCGGACACCGAGGCGTCGATCTCGTAGGTGTAGACACCGGGCGCCAGCGGTGTGTCACCGGCGCTCAGGAACTCCACCTCGAGCCGGTGACGCCCGGGTCCGAGCTCCGCCTTCGTGAGTGTGTGTTCCGCCACCTGCAGCCCCCCGGCGTTGCGTACGACCAAGGTGCCGACCGATGCCTGGCGGGGCAGGTCGTAGGCGAAGGATCCCCGCCCCTCCGCATCGATCTCGACGCGCTGGCCCGCGGCCAGGACCTCGCGGCCGATCAGGGGCGCGGCGTCGAGCACGCCCTGCACCTGGGTGTTCGAGGCCTGGATCGCTTCGACGCCCTCGCGAATCCCGATCAGCTGCTCGAGGTTCGAGAACTGGGTGAGCTCGGAGACGAACTTCGACGGATCTTCGGGGCTGAGCGGGTCCTGGTTCTGGAGCTGGGCGATCAGCAGTTTCAGGAACTCGTCGCGTCCGAGGGTCTGCTCGCGCGGCGCTTCGGAGACCGGCGTCGTGCCGCCCACGCCGGGAAGGGTCGAGAGATCGATCTCTTGCACGGTGCCTCCTAGATCCTGAGATCCACGCGCTGCCCGGCGCGCGGGGTCTTCGCGGCGCTGGCGGTCTCGCGAGAACGGAGCGGGGGCGCGTCGGCCGGCGCGTCGCGTCGGGAGCGCCCCTCCTCCGAGTGGTGGTGAGGGGTGCCCGAATCGCGACTGGCGGCGGTGTCGGCGTGGGCCTGTGCCGCGCTCCGGTCGTGGATCTCGAACTGGCTCACGCGGAGATCGCGGGAGGCGAAGTGCTCGACGAGCCACTCGCGCCCGCCCTCCAGCAGCACACGCGCGCCAGGATCCTCGGCGATCATCGCGATGCGGATCTCCGAGCCGACGCTGCGCACCTGGAGCTCGACCTCCCCGAGGTGCGGCGGGTCGAGACGCACCCGGGCGCTGCCCCCTCCGCGCTGGGTCAGCCACTCGACCCGCTGGGTCAGCGGCTGGAGCGCGCGGACGGTCCCGGCCGGTCCGGCCTCCGCCCGGGGCTCGACACCGCGGGTGTCGGGGCTCGCGACCGGCAGTGCGCCTTCGCTGGCCGGGAGCGGGGTGGGCCGCGGGGAGGGCGTCTCCCGGAGCTCCGGGGACGCGGGCCCCGCCCCCGGAAGGGGCGCCAGCACGGGACGCTCGGGGCGCGGCTGCCATAGCGGCTGCTCGCGCGCGTCGCGTCCCGGACCTGCCGCGGGCTCGCGACGCGCGAGGCTCCGCAAGCGCT
>JANQRO010000094.1 GCA_028284525.1 Myxococcota bacterium
GCCACAGGCCCCGCCGACCCGGTAGAGCTCCTCGGCGGGGATGCGACCGTCCGACCGCGACAGGCCGAAGACCAGGACGCGAGGGGAGATCGTCTCGACTTCGGTCGAAATCGCCACGCCCGTATCATATTCGACCGGGCGGCTTGGGAACACCCCGCCGCGCCCGTGGCTCCGGGCACTTCGAGTAGCCTATGCGCTCGGGCGAGACGAGGAGGGACGGGATGCGCGTCGGGTTCATCGGAACGGGAAACATGGGGGCGCCGATGGGGGCCACCGTGCTCGGCGCCGGCCACGACCTGGCCGTTCACGACCTGGTGCGCGACGCCGCTGCCGAGCTGGTGGAGGCGGGCGCCCGCTGGGCGGATTCGCCGAAGGCGGCGGGCGCCGACGCCGAGGTCGTGTGTCTGTCGCTGCCGGGCCCACCCGAGGTGGAAGAGCTGGTCGTCGGGAGCGGGGGTCTGCTCGACGCGATGGCGAAGGGCAGCACCCTCGTCGATCTCAGCACCAACTCGCCGAGTCTCGTGAGGCGGCTGGCCGAGCGCGCCGCGGAGCGCGGCGTGGGCTTCCTCGACGCGCCGGTGAGCGGAGGGGTGCGCGGTGCGCGCAAGGGCAGCCTCGCGGTGATGGTCGGCGGTTCGCCCGACAGCTTTGCGACCTGTACACCGCTCTTCGAGGCGATCGGTGACAATGTCTTCCACGTCGGCGAGGTCGGCGCGGGCAATGTCGCCAAGCTCGTGAACAACATGCTGGCGTTCTCGAGCATGATGGCCAACGCCGAGGCGCTGGTGCTCGGCGCCAAGGCCGGCGTCGACCCGAACGTCCTGTGGAAGATCGTGCGCACGAGTAGCGGTGCGAACTTCGCGTGGGAGTACGGGGCCCGCGCGATCTTGCGCGACCGTCTCGCACCCACCTTCGCCGTCGACCTCGCGTGCAAGGACGTCGGGCTGGCGACCGGGCTCGCCGCCGAGCTCGACGTTCCGCTCACCATGGGGACGACCGCCGAGGCGTTGCTGCGCCGCTACCAGGGCGCCGGGTTCGCCCGCGAGGACGTCCTCGCCACCGTGAAGGCCCTCGAAGAGGCGGCGGGCGTGCGGGTTCGCGGCACCTGGGACGAGGGCGACGCCTAGACGCGACTCCCCGCGCGGCCCGCGCCCTCCACGCCCTCCACGCCCTCCACGCCGGCAGGGCGCGCGCTCAGCTCCGTTGCTGCTTCTTGTCGAAGCTCTCGAAGGACTCCTTGGCGATGCGCATCGCCGTCACCGCGACGGGCCAGCCGCCGTAGTGCGCCAGGTGGATCAGGATCTCGAGGATCTTCTCCTTGGGGATGCCGAGGTTCAGCGCGCCCCGGAGATGGACGCGCAGCTCGTTCTCCCGTCCGAGCACGGTCAGCGCGGCGAGCGTGATCATCGAGCGCTCTTGCAGCTCGAGACCCGGGCGCGCCCAGATGCGTCCGAAGACATGGTCGACGGTCATGTCGAGAAAATCGTCGGGGAGTGCACCCCCCCGCTGCGGGGTGCCGCCGAGCAGTGTTTCGAGGATCTCTTCACCCGCCTTGCGGCGTGCTTCGTCGGACATGGGTGGGTCTCCCTGGGTCGGTGTGGGCCCGGGATGGTAGGGCGCCTCGACGGGCTCAGGGGCGGTGGAGATCGATTCGCAGCCACGGGCCCCGCGGCCCCAGGGCCTCCACGTGACGGCCCCGGGTCGGACCCCGGCTGCGCTCGAGACGCACGCGCAGCACGAGGGCTTCGTCGGCGGGCGCGCCCTCGATCTCGAGAAGCGCGCGGACGTAGCGTCCGTCCCGACCCACCGCCGTGAGCAGGAGGTCGGGCTGCTCGTCCCGCGCGAGCCGGTGGCGGTAGCTGCGGACGGCGTGCCCCGAGACCGAGGCGACGACCCGCACTTCGTCCGGGAGCGCGTCGTCGTCGGCGAGACGTTCCACCAGGGACGCGACCGCGTCCTCTCCCTCGGCGCCGGGGCCCGCCCATTCCACGAGGACGGCGTCGAGACGCATCGGTTGCTGCTGGATCGGCGGGACGTGTCCGGGTCCGACCTGCGCCGCGGCGGCCGACGCGAGGGGGAGCCCCGCCGCGAGCGCGAGCCATCCGCGTCGCCGCGGGGGCGAAGCGGGAGCGATACCGTGTCGCACCATGATCGGTTCCTCGGAGTCGGCGCGGGCCCTGGACCGAGAGCCTAGCCGGCTCGATGGCGCGGCTGGGCCCTTCCGCTGTGGAAAGGGCCGATGACGACTCTGCTCTTCTGGGTGTTTGCCACCCACGCCCCCTTCTTCGCCTGGCGCTACCACCGCACCCGGGAGATCCGCTTCGCCGCGACCGCGTTGACCTTCGTCCTGTTGGCTCTGCTCTACGGAGTGCGGATCTGGGCGCCCGACACCTCCCTCGGTGGCGTCGCCCTGGACACCTGGCTGCGCGTTCCCGCGCTCGCCGCGGCCGCGCTGAGCCTCGGCTTGCTCGCGCGACACCTCCTCCGCCGCGCGCGCCGCGCTTCGGGGCGTTGACTTCGCCCAGACCGGGGCCGATGCTCGCCGCCGGGACGGAGGTGGCCCAGATGAAGACTCGGACCTGGATCGCGGCGACGCGTCGCGTCGCGCTGCTCGCCGCAGCACTGGCGCTCGCGGCGTGCCAGAGCGCGCCACCGCCCCGCCCGGTCGTGAACGTGCAGGCCCCGCCCTGCAACTGCGAGTGCGCCTACGCCGCGACGGCCCCCCAGATCGGCAAGGGCTGTTGGGTCGAAGGCGATCGGCTCATCTGCCCCTTGGTGCGACGCAGCATCGAGGTCGAACCCGCCTACCCGAGCGAGGACCCGCGCTGCGAGCGCCAGCCCGACGGGACGCTCCGCTGCACCGTCGACCCGGGCGACTGAGATGGGTCTGTTGATCGACGGGGTGTGGAGCCCCGACCCGCCCCGCGCCGCCGACGGACGCTTCGTGCGCAAGGAGACCGCGTTTCGCGACTGGGTGCGCGCGGACGGCTCCACCCGCTTCCGACCCGCCGCCGGGCGCTACCACCTCTACGTGTCGCTGGCGTGTCCCTGGGCCCACCGGGTGCTGATCGTGCGCGCGCTCAAGGGACTCGAAGCGGCGATCCCCGTCTCGATCGTCGACCCCTACATGGGCGACCAGGGCTGGACGTTCTCGGAGGGGCCGGGCTGTGTGCCCGACCCGATCCACCACGCCAAGCATCTCCACGAGATCTACGCGCGCGCGCTCCCCACCTACAGCGGGCGTGCCACCGTGCCCGTGCTCTGGGACCGGGAGCACGAGACGATCGTGAGCAACGAGTCGAGCGAACTCCTGCGGATGCTCGACACGGAGTTCGCCGCGCTCTCCGGCCACGCCCCGAGCCTGTACCCCGAGGCGCACCGGGCCGAGATCGACGAGCTCAACGCCCTGATCTACGCGAACGTGAACAACGGGGTCTACCGCTGTGGCTTCGCCACCTCCCAGGGCGCCTACGACGAGGCGTTTCGCGATCTCTTCACCACCCTCGACGCCCTCGAGGCCCGGTTGTCGGAGCGCGAGGTCCTCGTGGGGGACACCCTCACCGAAGCCGATTGGCGGCTCTTTCCCACCTTGATCCGCTTCGACGCCGTCTACCACGGCCACTTCAAGTGCAACCTGCGGCGTATCGGCGACTTCCCCCGGCTCGACGCCTACACCCGGCGTCTCTACGCCGAGCCTGGCGTTGCCGAGACGGTGAACCTGGACCACATCCGCCAGCACTACTACCAGAGCCACACCTCGATCAACCCGAGTGGCATCGTGCCGGGCGGGCCGGACCTCGACTGGACCTAGCGGCGCGGCCAGCGCGGGAAGAAGGCCGGCGTGCGCCGGAGGTAGTCGGCGTACTCGGGGCGGCGCTCGGCGATGGTCTGCTCGAGCAGTGCGACGCCCGAGACCTTGAGGAGCAGGAGCGTCATCAACGCCGGCCCCACCGCGCTCCAGGGGCCCAGGGGCGCGCGCAACGCGAGCGCCCAGAGCCCCCACCACACCAGACAGTCGCCGAAGTAGTTGGGGTGACGGGTGAGCCGCCAGAGCCCGCGATCGAGGACCCGGCCGGCGTTGCGGGGATCGGCGCGAAAGCGGGCGAGCTGCAGGTCGCCCACCGTCTCGAAGCCCAAGCCCACCGCGAAGAGCGCGAGCCCCAGGGCCTCGATCGGACCGAGACCCGGCGGGCCCTCGCCCCAGACGCCGAGGGGGATCGGAAGCGAGACGACCCACATCAGCACGCCCTGGAGTGTGAACACGGTCGCCGCGGAGACCCACACGAAGCGGTTCCCGTGGCGCTCGCGCATCGCCGCGTAGCGCCGGTCCTCGGGCTCGCCCCAGTTGCGCCACGTCAGAAAGGCCGAGAGACGCAGCCCCCAGAGGATCGTCAGCGCACAGAGCAGGGTCTCGCGTGCGCCCCCGCCCGCGCCCGCGAAGGAGAGGCCCGCGACCAGCGCGAACCCCGCGCCCCAGAAGAGGTCGACCACGCTCGCGTCGCGGCGCAGGCTCGCGACGACCCACAGCGCAGCCATCATGGCGGCGATCGCCGCGGCGTTCCGCCCGAGCAGATCAGCGAGCTCCACGGACCCCTCCCTCCCGGCGCGCGTCGATCTCGCGTTGCACCGCCTCGAGACGCGTCTGGTCGAGGGGGTACCGCAGCGCGACCGCGAAGGCCGCGGCGTTGCACAGACACGGCACCAGGGCGTAGAGCAGCTTGAGCCGCTCGACGACCGCGGGGCTCTGTTCGACCCCGGGTGTGTACCCCGAGCGTCCGAGCAGCCAGAGCCCGACGCCCACCCCGAGCGCGGCCGCGAGCTTTCGCGCCACCGCCCAGATCCCGAGGTACTGGCCCTCGCGACGGGCGCCCACGAGCCACTCGTCGTAGTCGACGACGTCCGCCTGCATCGCCGAGGGGAGCGCGAGGGTCGCGCCGAACCCCACGCCGCTCAGCGCGACGAGGGTCGCGTAGGCGCCGACCTGTCCCGGGCCGAGGGTGTAGACCCCGATGAAGGCGCCGGAGTTGACCGCCATCGCCAGCAGCCAGGCCGTCTTCTTTCCGGTGTGTCGCGCGAGACGAATCCAACCCGGCAGACACAGCACGCCGACCGCGAAGTAGAGCAGGAGAAAGGCCTCGACCCCGTCGACCCCCAGCACGTACTCCGCGTAGAAGGGCAACAGGGTGGCGGGGAGGTTGCTGCCGAGGCTGCTCACCGCGTACGACACGAGGAGCACCACGAAGGGCCGGTTGCGCAACATCGTGCGCAGCTCGAGGGGGCCGCCGCCGGCCCGCGCGGCCCGCGGCACCTCCCGGACGCCGGCCACACACACCCAGCACAGCGCGACGAGCAGCGGCGCGTAGACGAGCGCCACCCGCTGGAACACCTGGCGCTCGCGGCTCGATCCCTCGACCGTGTCGAGTCCGAGCCCGGCGAGCCACGGCGAGGCGGCGGCGACGAGGGTGCCGGCGATCAGCAGCCCGTCGCGCAGGCCGAGGGTGCGGGTGCGCTCGTGGTAGCCGCGCGCGATCTCCGGGCCCAGGGATTCGTAGGGAACGCTCACCACCGTCCACCACAGGAACACGGCAAAGATCGAGACCGCGAACCACGGCGCGCCGGCGCCGGCCGGTGGTGCGAGGAGGGCGACCAGACTCGCCGCCAGCGGAAACGCGCCCAACGCGATCCAGGGGCGTCGTCGCCCGAAGCGCGTCTCGATCCGGTCCGAGAGCCGCCCGATCCACGGGTCGGTGGCGGCGTCGAAGAGCCGCACCGCGAGCAGCCACACCCCCACCCACGCGACGTCCAGCCCGACGACGTCGGTGTAGAACTTGGGCATGTAGACATAGACGGGGATGCCCACCACGGCGAGGCCGAAGGCGGGGAGGGCGTAGGCGAGCTGCTCGCGACGGGACAGCGACACGTCCGGTCAATTCGTCGCCCGACGGGGTTTGGATGCGCGAGCGCCCGCCGGGCCCCGGAGAACGCGGGCGCCGCGCTGGGGTCCCGTCCCCCCGTCTTCTTTTCTGCATCCAAGTCTCCCCGCAGAGCGAAGACACCGGGAAGAGGAGGATCGCGACAGGATGCGAACGCAAGAATGGGCAGAGACGGGGTGGGTGCCGGATCCGGTGCTCCGGTGGGGAATCCGCCGGGTGCTGCGGGCACGTCTCGCCGAGCAGGAAGCGCGCAGCGCGGCCGAGCGCGACGCGTGGGTGCGTTCGCTCGAGACCGCGCCGATCGCCTTGCGCCCCGAGCGCGCCAACGCGCAGCACTACGAGGTGCCGAGCACGTTCTTCGACCGCGTGCTCGGGCCGCATCGCAAGTACAGCTGTGCGTGGTGGGAGGAGGGCGAGACCGAACTCGGCGCGGCCGAAGCGGCAATGCTCGAGCGCTACGCGGAGCGGGCCGCGCTGGGCGACGGCGCGTCCATCCTCGATCTCGGCTGCGGCTGGGGCTCCTTTTCGCTGTGGGCCGCCGAGCGTTATCCGGCCGCCCGCATCCTCGCCGTCTCCAACTCGAAGACCCAGCGCGAATTCGTGCTGGGCTGCGCCGAGCGGCGCGGTCTGCACAACCTCGAGGTCCGCACCGCCGACGTCTCGACGCTCACCGTCGAGCGGCGCTTCGACCGGATCGTCTCGATCGAAATGGTCGAGCACCTGCGCAACTGGCGCCGTCTGCTCGAGCGCGCAGCCGGCTGGCTCGAGCCGGAGGGACGCGTCTTTCTGCACTACTTCTGTCACCGCGAGCACGCCTACCCCTACGAAGATCGGGGCCCCGCCGATTGGATGACGCGGACCTTCTTCGAAGGCGGCATGATGCCGTCCCGCGGTCTCATCCACGCGTTGGCGGGGCCCTTCGCGGTGGAAGCGGAGTGGACGGTCTCGGGAACCCACTACGCCCGGACGGCCGAGGCGTGGCTGCGCAACCTGGACGCCCAGCGCGACACCGTGGCGACGATCTTCGCGGCACACTACGGCGCAGCGCACACCCAGCGTTGGCTCACGCGCTGGCGGCTCTTCTTTCTGGCCTGCGCGGAGCTCTTCGGGTACCGCGACGGCCGCGAGTGGCAGGTGGCCCACGTGTGTCTCGCCCGGGAGGGCCGGGCGTGAAGATCGCGGTCATCGGCAGCGGCGTGTCGGGACTCGTGGCGGCCTACCGCCTCGACCAGGCGGGGCACCGGGTGACGCTGCTCGAGGCGGCGACGCGGCTCGGCGGCCACACCCACACCGTCGAGGTGGAGCACGAGGGTCGCCACTACCCCGTCGACATGGGCTTCATCGTCTTCAACCCCGCGACCTATCCGCGCTTCGACACGCTCCTGCGCGAGCTCGAGATCGACTCCCAGCGCGCCGACATGGGGTTCTCGGTGCGCTCCGACCGCGACGACGTCGAGTACGGGAGCCACACCCTGGGGGCGCTCTTCGCCCAGCGGCGCAATCTCGTGCGCGGCTCCTTTCTCGCGATGCTCCGCGACGTGCGCCGCTTTCACCGCGAGGCGTCGGGGCTCGCCGAAAGCAGCGACGACAAGCAGAGCCTCGGGAGCTGGCTCGCGGCGGCGGGCTACGGGTCGGCCTTTCGCGAGCACTACCTGATTCCGATCGGGTCGTCGATCTGGTCGTCGACCCCGCACCGGATCCTCGACTTCCCGGCTCGCGAATTCGTGCGCTTCCTCTCCAACCACGGACTGCTCCAGGCGCGGCCCGAAAAGGCCTGGCGTTCGATCCCGGGTGGCTCGAAACGCTACGTCGACGCGATCGTCGCGCGAAGCGAGCTCGAGGTCCGCACCGGGTGCGTGGTGGAGGAGGTCGAGCCCGGATCCCAACAGGTGTGGGTGAGCGCGCGCGGGACGAGCGAGGCCTACGACCGCGTGGTCCTCGGCCTCCACGCCGACGACGCCCTCGCCGTATTGGCGGACCCGACGAGCGCCGAACGCGCGGTGCTCGGGGCGATTCCCTACCAGACCAACCGGGCGCTGCTCCACGCCGACGAGCGACTGCTGCCGCGGCGACGGGCGGCGCGCAAGAGCTGGAACTACTTCGTTCCCACCGGCGGGCAGGACTCCCTCGCGATCACCTACGACATGGACCGGCTCCAGCGGATCGGGGCGGCGTGTCCGCTCCTGGTCACCCTGAACCCCCCGGCCGAGCTCGAGCCGCGGCGGGTGTTCGCGAGCGCTTCGTTTCGCCACCCCGTGTTCGACGCGCGCAGCTTCGCCGCGCAGCGGCACCACGCGTCGATCGACGGGCTGCGCGGGGTCCATTTCTGCGGCGCCTATTGGGGCTTTGGCTTTCACGAAGACGGGGTGCGAAGCGCGCTCCGAGTGGTGGAGCGGATCGAGCCGCGACGCAGCGCGGGGAGGACGCGCTGGTGAACAGCTGTGTCTACGAAGGCCACGTGTTCCACGCGCGCCACGCGCCCGAGCGCCACGCCTTTCGCGTGCCGCTCTTTCTGGTCTACCTGGACCTCGACGAGGTCGAGACGATCTGCGACGAGACCCTCGGGTGGTCGTCGCGGCGCTTCGCCCCGACCCGTTTTCGGCGCGCGGACTACCTGGGCCCGCCGGAGCGCGGCCTGGCGGACGCGGTGCGCGATCGCGTCGCAGCGCAGTGCGGCGCGCGACCGGAGGGGCCGA
The DNA here is from genome assembly GCA_028284525.1 of Myxococcota bacterium. Lineage (GTDB taxonomy): Bacteria > Myxococcota_A > UBA9160 > UBA9160 > PR03 > JANQRO01. Next base: position 8,630 of record JANQRO010000094.1, read on the forward strand.
TCCGCCTCCTCACCCAGCTCCGTTACTGGGGCGTCGTCTTCAACCCGGTGAGCTTCTACTACTGCTTCGACCCGGCGGGAGAGCGGGTGGAGTGGCTGGTGGCCGAGGTCACCAACATTCCGTGGCGCGAACGCCACGCCTACGTCGTGCCCTTTGGCGACGGGACGATGCGGCTCGACAAGGCCTTCTACGTCTCCCCCTATCTCCCGATGGATCTCCAGTACGAGTGGCGCTTCGAGCCGCCCGGCCCGTCGCTCGCCGTCGGGATGAGCTGTCTGCGCGACGGGGAGCGCGTCTTCGACGCGTCCCTCGCGATGACCCGTCGCCCCTTGCGCGGCGCCACCCGCGCCGGGGTCTGGTGGCGTCACCCCTGGATGGGGGTGCGCACGGTCGCGGCGATCTACTGGCAGGCGCTCCGGCTTCGGCACAAGGGAGCGCGGGCTCACCCCCGGCCGGCGGCGGCCTAGCCAAGCGTCGACGCCGTCCGGGCCGAGCCTTAGCATGGAGGTCTTGGACGATTCCCCGCTGCTACCCCTCCTCACTCGTGGTGACACGTCCGCCTTCTCGGCGGTCGTCGACCGCTACGGCGGCCTCGTCTGGTCGATCGTGCGACGTCGCGGCACGCCGCCCGCCGATGCCGAGGACGCGGTCCAGGAGATCTTCACCGAGCTCTGGCGCCACGCCGAGCGATTCGACCCCGGGCGCGCCCGCGAGGTCACCTTCGTCGCCATGATCGCGCGCCGTCGGCTCATCGACCGTCACCGCAAGGCGGAGCGAGAGCGGCAAGGCCTCGAAGACCTCGCGCGCGAAGCGCGCGCCGCGACCCCGGCAGACTCGGGCCTCGAGGCGCTGCCCGACGCCGGGCGCGCGAGCGACGCGATCGACGCCCTCGACGGCGCCCAACGCGAGGTGCTCGGCCTCTCGCTCCTCCAGGGCCTCAGCCATCGGGAGATCGCCGAGGTCACGACGCTCCCGCTCGGCACCGTGAAGTCCCACCTGCGTCGCGGTCTCGAACGGGTGCGCGACGCGCTCGCGGGCGAGCGCCGATGAGCGCGGCCGAGCGCTACGAGCGCCTCCAGGAACTCCTCGTGCAGCGGGCGACCGAGGGGGCCGCGGGCGCGGAGCACGCCGAGGTCGAGACGCTGCTCCGCGAATTCTCCAACGTCCAGCCCGACGACTGGGAGCTCGTGGCCGCTCGCACCGAGCTGGAGCTCTGCGCCGGGGAGGTCGTGGACCCGCTGCCCGCGGCGCTGCGCGGAGCGCTCCACGCATCGGCCCACGCCGAGGCGGGTCGGGTCGCCGCCCCGCGTCGTCGCGCTCCCGTCGCGCCGTGGGCGCTCGCGGCCGCCGCGGGCCTCGCGGCGCTCTACTTCGCGGCACGGCCCCTCGCCACGCCCCTCGCCCCCGACCCGGCCGAGGCGCGTCGCGCGCTCCTCGCCGCCGAAGCCGACACCCTTCGCCTCGACTGGACCACGACCGAGGACCCCGCGGCCGCCGGAGGGGTGGGTGGCGACGTCGTGTGGAGCGCCCGCGCCCAGCACGGCTTCATGCGCTTCGCGGGGCTCGCGGCGAACGACCCGAGCGTCGAGCAGTATCAGCTCTGGATCTTCGACGCCGAGCGTCCGGAGGCGACGCCGGTCGACGGCGGTGTCTTCGACGTCCCGACTGGCGTCCCCGAGGTGGTCGTCCCGATCGACGCGAAGCTCGCGGTCGGGCGCCCCGCGCTCTTTGCCGTGACCGTCGAGATCCCGGGCGGGGTCGTCGTGTCGGAGCGCTCGCGGATCGCGGTGCTGGCGAGCGTCCCGGAATAGCTCAAGAACGGCGCGGATTGGTCCGATAGGAAGGCACCCCGGAGGTGCCTTGCAACCCCTGAGCGATCGGCAGCAGGCCCTCCTGGAGGCGCTCCCCCGCCAGCAGCGCATCGCGCGGGTGGCGGGCGTGGTCTGCAGTCTCGCCGGGATTCTCTACATCGTCTGGGCGCTGATGCGCTTCGACCCGATGGGCGACCCGACGGAGGCGATCGGCTTCGACGCGGTCGTGACGGCGCCCGTCGCCACCCTCTACCTCAAATACCGCGACCACATCGAAACCCGTCAGTGGGAGGGGTCCCAGGCCCGCGCGCTCGCGGGGAGCCTGCGGCGCGGGATGAACTTCTCGGCCGGGCTGCTGCTGCTGGCGTTCCGCGTGATCCTGGGACTCATCGTCACGCTGCTCGGCTTTGCGACGATGACCGTGGTGATCGAGCGCGGTCGACTGCTGCGCATTCTCGCCGCCCAGGGTCTGGTGCCCGACGACGGCGCGACCGACCCCAACGCGCTCTCTACTCGCTCAGAATGACCTCGAAGCCCTCGAAGCGGGGGTGCTCGAGGTAGGTCCCCTTCGGCGCTCGCGCCTGGGCGTGGGCCTTGCGGAAGGCCTCCGATTCGGTCCACGCGTCGAAGGCGTCCCGCGACGCCCAGACCGTGTGTGAGGCGTAGAGCGTGGCCTCGTCGTCGGCGGGGCCCCGGAGCAGCCGGAATTCCTGAAACCCGGGGACACCGTCGAGCTGCGACTCGCGCGAGCGCCAGAGCGTCTCGAAGTCCGCCTCCCGGCCACGGGCGATACGAAAGCGATTCATGGCGATGAACACGGGCGCAGCGTATCCCATCGTCGCGCGGACCACTCGCGACGCGCCGGACGCCTCCAGAGAGTCGGGCTATGGTCGCCCCCCGCCCGGGGGCCGGAGCGACGCGGCCGCGGGCGCGAGGAGGTGAGCGGTGACCGACGTCTTTCTCCTGGGGGTGCACTCGACTTCGTTCGGGAAGAAACCCGAGACCAGCTTCAAGGAGCTGGCGCGAGAGACCTATCTCGGCGTGCTCGAGGACGCCGGTCTCGAGAACGGCGACGACTTCGAGTTCGCCTACTTCGGCAACTGCGCCATGCACGGCGCGAAGCAGGGCACGATCCGCGGTCAGGTCTGCACGATCGAGCTGGTCGACGACGGGCTCTTCCCCAAACGCACCCCGCTGATCAACGTCGAGGGCGCCTGTGCGACGGGCTCGATGGCCTTCCACTCGGCGTGGAAGGACATCCTCTCGGGGCAATCGGATCTGGTGCTCGCCATGGGGGTGGAGAAGCTCTTTCTCCCCAAGGCGGCGAAGAGCCCCGAGATGAAGAAGAAGATGATGAAGGGCTTCATGAATGGCGTCGACAACTTCGACCTGCCGCGGCTGGTGAAGGAGTACGAGCGCGCCGCCGCGGTCGCCGAGCTGCCCTTCGAGACCGGCCCCGACCACAGCTTCTTCATGGACACCTACGCAGTGCAGGCGGCGCTCCATATGAAACGCCACGGCACGACCCAGCGACAGATCGCCGTCGGCGCCGCGAAGAACCACAACTACGGGGCACAGAATCCCAAGGCCCAGTACCGCTTCACCCAGACGGTCGACCAGGTGCTCGGGGATCGCGAGATCTCGTTCCCGCTGACCCGCGCCATGTGCGCACCGATCGGCGACGGCGCCGCCTCGGCGGTGCTCTGTTCGGAACGCTACCTCGAGCGCGTCGACCCGTCGGTGCGCGAGCGCGCCGTGCGGGTCCGGGCGAGTGCGCTCACGGGTGGCTACTACCGCGATATCGACGAGCCCTCTCTGGCCCGGGTGGCGGCGGAGAAGGCCTACGCGTTCTCGGGCTTGCGGCCCGGCGACGTCGACGTCGCCGAAGTGCACGACGCCTGCTCCTTCTGCGAGATCTACCAGTCCGAGATGATGGGCTTCTGCGAGATCGGAGAGGGCGGCCCCTTCGTCGAATCGGGGGCGACCGGACCCGGGGGCACGGTCCCGATCAACACCTCGGGCGGTCTGGTCTCGAAGGGACATCCCGTGGGTGCCACCGGGCTCTCGATGCTCTACGAGCTCGCCACCCAGCTCCGGGGCGAGGCCGGCGAGCGCCAGGTGCCCGGAGCGCGGATCGCACTCCAGGAGAACGGCGGGGGCGTGATCGGCCTCGAGGAGGCCGCCTGCTCGGTGATCCTGCTGGAGGGCCCGCGTGGCTGACACGGAGGCGTTACCCGACGACATCGTCGCGGCCGAGGCCGTGCGGGACCCCCACGGGTTCTTCCGCCGCCTCCGCGAGGCGTCGCCGGTGCACTGGAGCCGGCGGCACCGCGCCTGGATCGTGTCGCCCTACGAGGATGTGATCGCGGGCTTCCGCGACGAGCGACTCTCCACCGACAACATCCGGCCGCTCGAGGAGCGGATGAGCGCCGCCGACCGCGAGCGTTTCGAGCCGGCGGCGCGCTTGCTTCGCGACTGGATGATCTTCAACGACCCGCCGGAGCACACCGCCCTGCGCGCCCCGGTGCGCACCGCGTTCAAGCCGAAGTCCGTCGCGGCACTGCGTCCGGACCTCGAGGCCCGGGTCGACGAGCTTCTCGACGAGGTCGCGACCCGGGGCGAGTTCGACCTGATCCCCGACTTCGCCTTTCCCTTTCCCGCCGACGCGATCGCGATGCTGCTCGGCGTCCCGGTGGCCGACCGCGAGCGCTTCAAGAGCATGTCGCGACGTCTGGGGTCGCTGGTGACCGGCAAGGTGGGGCGCGGCGACGCCTGGGAACGCGCGCTGGGGGCCGAGGCCGAGTTTCGCGAGCTCTTCGAGGGGCTGATCGCGCGCTACGAAGTCGCTCCCGAGGACAACCTGATCACCGAGCTGATCCGCGCGCGGGACAGCGGCGAGTTCCTGAGCCCGCACCAGATGGTGGGGGCCTGTACCCTGCTCCTCTTCGCCGGGCACGAGACGACCCTCAACCTGATCGCGAGCGGGAGCTTGGCGTTGCTCCAGCACCCCGAGGCGCGGGCGCGCTTGCTCGAGGCGCCCGACTGCGCGGAGAGCGCCGTCGAGGAGATGCTCCGCTACGACGGCCCCTCCAAGGTGCTGGTGCGGCGTGTCCGCGAGCCCTTCTCGTGGCGCGGTCAGGAGCTTCGCGAGGGCGACCCGGTGTTTCTCGCAGTGGCAGCGGCCAACCGCGACCCCGCCGAGTTCCCCGACCCCGACCGCTTCGACATCGAGCGCGATCCGAACCGCCACCTGGGCTTCGGCTGGGGCCTGCACTTCTGTCTCGGGGCCCAGCTCGCGCGTCTCGAGGCCCAGATCGCGATCCCCAAGCTCTTCCGACGCTTTCCCGCGCTGCGTCTCGCGAGCGACGAGTTGTCCTGGCAGCCGGTCATCCTCGGGCGCTCTCTCGTCTCGCTGCCGGTCGCCATCGACTGACGGCCGCGTCGCGGCTCCGTCGGGTCGCTCGGCCTCGACGCGCTAGCGCAGACTCGCGCTGCGACCGCCCTCGTCGACCACGACGACCCGGTGCTTGTCCGCGGTCGCGGCTCGGCGAGACGCGGGCGGGCCGCGCTTCGCGTCAGCCGGGCGAGGGCGGGGCGTTCGCCTCGGTCGCCGTCCGGTATGCGGGGCGCTCTCGGTGGCGCGCGCGGTAGTTGACCAACGGCTCGGGGAGCTCGATCTCACAGGACCGGGCCCAGTCGAGGACGCTGGTCATCATGATGTCGGCGGCGCTCATCGTGTCCCCCAGCAGGTGGGGGCGCCCGTCGGCGAGGGCCTCGGCGACGACGCGGACCTGACGGTCGTAGTACTCGCGGGCGCTCTGGGTCGCCACCGGGGCGGCGCCGTAGATCTCCTTCAGGTCGTCGTGGCGGCGCAGGATGTAGAGCGAGGTCGCGTCGAGCTCGGTGGCGGCAAAGAAGCACCACTGGTCGTGGATCGCGCGCTCGGGGGTCCCCGGTCGGGGTGCGAAGCCGCGGTCGCCCCCGTAGCGGTCGGCGAGGTAGTTGAGGATCGCCCCGCTCTCGGCGATGCACACGCCGTCCTCGACGAGAACGGGGATCTTGCCGCGGGGGTTCACCCGGGAGAGGTACTCCGGGGTCTGGGTCTCTCCGGAGCGCGAGCGGACCGGCCGGGTCTCGTAGGCGAGCCCCAGCTCGGCCAGTGCCCAGTGCGCGCGCAGGGTCCGAAGCGTGGCGACTCCCCACAGGGTGCGCCGCTGCCGGGCGGATTCGACCATCTGTCGACGCTAGGGAGGTCGCCGTGGCGGTGTCAATGCGTGCATCGAGTTGCCGGCTTGCAGATCATCGGGGTGTTTTCACAACATCTCAAGCCTCAGCTCGCAACACCCGACCTTAACTCCATGGCATTGTTGCCGACATCCGGGACGGCGGACGACGACGACACGGGATGGCTGGAAAGTCCCGGCGTCTCTGCGCCAGAATCCGGGTCGATGAACGCGGCGCTCGCACAGGAGACGGCCGACGAGCTCGTCTCGCCCTTCGATCCGTCACGAGCTGGCGTCGCTCCGCTTCCCGATCGCTACGAGCTGCGCGAGACCGACAAGACGCGGGTGCTCCTGTGCGAGGAGGCGCCGCGGGTGCGGGTGCGGATCGACCGCAAGTTCTCCTACTCGGAGAGCGAGGCTCGCGAGCTCGGCGAGCGTGTCATCCTCCTCGACGGCGCGGGCCGCTTCGGGCCGATGCTCGACAACACCGCCAAGATCTACAACCTCGACCACCACGAGGGCTGTGAACGGCTCTTCACCCTGGCGACCTGCGAGCAGGCGATGCTGCTCGTGCACAGCGGGCTCAACCTCTCCGAAGGCGACTGGACGATCTTCGCCAACGAGCCCGACCTCGACACGGTGCTCGCCATCTGGGTGCTCCTCAACTACGAGCGCGTGCGGACGCTCAGCCCGGCGGCCCGCGACGTGCTCCTCCCGATGCTTCGTCTCGAGGGCGCGATCGACGCCAACGGGTCCGATCTCGCCGAGATCTGCGGTCTGCCGCAGGTGGCCTTCGACCAGGCCAACGAGCGTCTCGAGTGGCTGATGCGTCGCGAGCGCGCCTACAAGTCGCGGGGGCTCTGGGGCTCGACCGACCCGGCCGAGTTCACCGCCGACGTGCTGCGCGAGATCGACGCGCTGATCTTCTCGAGCCTCGACTTCATGGAGTACGACCGCCTCGAAGAGGTGTACGGTCACGCCGAGATCGGCGGCGGCAAGGTCGCCGTCGTCTGTCGGGACGGCCGCGGCATCTACGAGGTGGAGCAGCTCCTGAAGAAGCGCTGGGGCGACCAGCTCGGCATCGTCGCCCTCGAAAAGGACCGCCGGCACTACACCCTGCGGCGCGCGACACCGCTCGCCGACTTCCTGCTCCAGACCGCCTACGACCGGCTGAACCTCCTCGACCCCGCCGTCGACGGTCGCCCCGCCGGCAAGTGCTGGGGCGGCTCCAACGAGATCGGGGGCTCGCCGCGACCCTCGGGCACCCGGCTCTCGCCGCAGGAGCTGGTCGACGTCCTGGGGGTCTCGTACCGCAAGATCGACATCTGGCGACAGCTCGGGCACCTGGCGCGAGCCTTCTTCATCGCCCTCACCCTGTGTCTCGCGGGCTGGTCGAGCGTCCTCTACGCCCCCGACCTGCTCCCGGATTGGCACCCGATCACCGCGGGGCTCGTGGGCTGGGGCGCTCCGGTGCTGCTCGGCGCGCTGGTGCTCTCCTTCGTGTTCTCGAAACGCCGCTTCTGGCTCTACGGCTACCGCGGCCCAGCGGGCACCGACTGGCTGGCCCTCGCCCCACTCGCGGCGTTGGGTGGGCTGCCACTGGCCGGACAGCTGCCCGAGGCATTCCCCGGAAGCGCCCGCGACTTCGCGTCCTTCGTCGGCGCCGTCGCCCTGATCGCCGTCGCGGCGGAGGCCTGCTTCCGCGGCCTCGTCCACGGCGTCGTGATCCTCGACGCCCCGGTGCAACGCGCCGGAGGGCGCTGGTTCGTCTCGCGCCCCACCGTCCTCTCCGCCGTGCTCTACGGCCTCGCCGGCGCGATCGCCTGGCTCCCCACCGTCGTCGAAGGCCCAAGGGTCCTGGCCGACGTGGGCCTCGAACTCGGCGCGGTCGCCGCCGCCACCACCCTGGGCGGCCTCGCCCTCGGGATGATGCGCGAACGCTCGCTCTCGATCTGGCCCGGGGCCGCCCTGGTGTTTCTGGGGACCTGGGTGGGTGCGATGCTGCTGCGGGTGCAGTGGGGTTTTTGAGCTGACCCCGCGCACGGCCGGGGACGCCCCGAGCGATGCCGCGCAGCGGCGAGCCCCCCTCGGGCTCGGCGTCGCGGCGATCGTCGTCGCGGCCGCCGCGCCGGTGATGGTCCACCGCGGCGCCCGATCCGAGCGACACCCGTGACCGGGACACGGGTCGACGCTCCGATGCAAATTCGGCTCTCGCCCGAGCGGCGCGAGCGCCTCGTCGCCGAGATCCGAAGGCTCTTTGCGGACGAGTTCGACTCGGCGCTCAGCGTGTTTCAGGCAGAACGCCTCCTCGACGTCCTCGTCTCGCACCTCGGCGCACCGGTCTACAACCAGGCCATCCAGGACGCGCGCTCCGCTCTCCAGTCGAAGCTCGACGACCTCGAGGGCGAGTTCTACGAACCCGAGCCCGAGTAGGCGTCGAGCGACCCGGGTGGGCCGGCGGTCGCTGACAGACGAGGGTGCAGTCCGAACGGTGAGCCGGTGGGGAGACGGGACCATGCGGTCGTACCTGGAAGCGATCGACCACGATACCCGCGGCGCGCGGTGCGACGTGACACCGCTCTTCGCGGATCCGACGCACCTCAGAGATCTCGCGGTGGACCTCGCGAATCCGTTTCGCGGGTCGACGGTGACGCGTGTCGCGTGCATCGATGCGCTGGGATTCATCCTCGGCACTGCGGTCGCGCTCGAACTGAGAACCGGTGTCGTCCCGATCCGAAAATCCGGAAAGCTTCCCGTCGACGCCGACCGCGAGCCCTTCGTCGACTACACGGGCAGCCCCAAAGCCCTCGAGATTCGCTCGCGAATCCTCGACCGATCGGATCGGATCCTGCTCGTCGACGAGTGGTCGGAAACGGGCGCGCAGCTCCGCGCGGCGTGTTCTCTCGTCGAAGGGCAGGGGGCGAGCGTCGTCGGAATCGCGGCGATTCACATCGATCGCAGCGACACGACGGCAGCGCTAGCCCGCCGCTTCCCGATCCACACCGCAGATACGGTCTTCGAGTCCGCCGGGCTACCCCCCGGTATCACCCCCCGCCCGCGGGGCTGAATTTCCGTTTTTCGCACGCGGTCCAATCGCTGAAACCGGGGCCGCGCTCCGTCGTATCAAGAAACGGCGCGACCCGAACGGAGAGGATGGGGGACCCGATGAGTGACTACGAAGCGTTCGTCCGCGAGCACCTGACGCCGACCTATCGCGTTGCGCGCAGCGTGCTGGGAAGCGATGAGGAAGCGGCGCTGGTGGCGCAGGCGATCTGTCTCTACGCGTACCAGGCCCAGGAAGAGCGCGAGGTCGCGCGCTGGTAGCGCGCCACGTGTCGTCGGCGTCGAGCCGACGCTAGTCGGAGGGTAGCTCGAGGAGACGCTCCGGATCGGGCACTTCGAAGATCCGCCCGTCCACCTCCACGAGCTTGCCGTGGACGAGTTGACGCAGGGCGCGGGTCGCGGTCTCCCGCGACACGCCGGCGATGTTGGCGAGGTCGCGGTGGGTGAGCCGTACGGTGAGCCGAACGCGTCCGTCGTCGAGCTCCTCGCCTTCCTGCTCGCACAGATGGTGGAGCGCCATGCGGATGCGGGCCTCCGCGTTGCGGTGGGAGAGGATCTCGATCTGCTGCCACGCCTCGCGACAACGCACGCAGAGGGTGCGCATGAGCGCGTCGGCGAAGGGGGCTTCGGTCAGGAGCTCGCGGAAGCCGCCGCGCGAGAGCGATAGGATCGAAGAGGGCAACACGGCCGTGATCGTCGCGCGCGGGCTGTAGCCGTCGATCAGCGACATCTCGCCAAAGAAGTCGGCGGCGCCCCGGAAGGCCAGGATGACCTCGCGCCCGTCCGGGAGCCAGCGCGAGACCTTCACCCGTCCCTCCCGGACGATGTACATGTACTCGCCGGTCTCTTCTTCGGTGAAGACCACCTGGCCGCGGTCGAAGCGGCGCTCGATCAGCCGTTCGGAGAGCGCATCGAGGGCGTCCTCGTCGAGGGTCTCGAAGAGCGTGACGCGGCGCAGGAATCCTTTGTCGATGGCCATGGTCCCGCCTTCTCCCTCTGAGATCGCCGATCCGCCCCCCGACTTGAGCGCGCCGCGGGCCCGCCCCGTCGTGTCGGGGAGGGAAGCGGCTCAGGCGTGGGCCGGCACCTCGTCCCCGCGCGCCGGCGGCGCGGCGTTGCGGTAGAAGATCAGCGCGTCGTCGAGCCGGGCGATCATCCGGTGGTAGAGCCGGATCTTGAAGCCCTCGAGGGCCGCGTAGCCGATCAACGCGAAGATCGACGAGGTGAGGGCCAGCGCCAGCGCGCCCATCTCGAGCGAGTCGTTGGCGATGCGCATCGAGAGGAAGAGGATCAACAGACCGCAGGTGGTCCCGATGAAGCCGATCGGCGGCAGGATGCTCGCGAACATCGAGATCGGGCGCGCGTAGCGGGCCTCGTAGTCGTTGGTGACGAACTGCTTCGACGCGTCGATCACGAACTCGGTGGGATGCCCGCTCTGGTTCTCGCGGAGCGCCTTGCGCAGCACCATCAGCATGTGAACGGTGATCGACTGGGGGCCCCCGCTCGCGCCCTGCCGGACACGGCGTTCGATCTCACCCGAGTTCAGCTGTCGGGTGACGCCCAGCGCCTGGAGCGCGAGCTTGCCACCCTTGAAGAGCGGCACCCACACCGCGATCATCGAAATGACCGAGACGAAGAAGGTGACGGATACGTCGCTATTGAACATCGAGCATCTCCGGGTGCAGAGCGTGCCTGGGGGCGCGGCTCAGTCCCATTTCCGGTCGGACAGGTTTTCGATGGCCTCGGCCAGGGTCGACTGCTCACCCACCGGGTAGTCGACCAACATCGTCTCGCGGCCCTTGTAGCGGTCTTCGATACCGTTCAAGACCTTCTGCATCTTGCCCGGCTTGCTCATCAGCATGTAACACTCGGCTTGGACCAGCCGGATGTTGGCGTCCATCCCGAGAAGCTCCGGGTGGTCGCTCTGCCAGTCGGCGTCGAGGATCGGCTGCAGGTGCGAGTCCATGTAGTTCTCGGCGAACTGGCGGAAGAGCGTCAGGCCGTTGCCGTCGCGGCGACGGCGCAGGGTCTCGAAGGTGTCCCGGTAGTGGATGAGGTCGCGGTACGCGCGCTTCACCTCGTGTTTGCGCACCGAGAGCGACTCCCCGCCGAGCGGGGCGTTGCGCTCGATCGTCGACCCCCGCTCGAGCAGGTGGTCGGCGACGCGTTCGTGACGCGAGATCGTGCAGCTCGACAACGCGAGGCCGGCGATCCCGATGCCGAGGACAGTGGCGAGGTGCTTCGGTGTCATCGTCGCGATCCTCCTCAGTTCCGCGCTTCGTGGTACATGCGGCGGAGCAGCACGTGGAGCGGGTGGTCGCGGCGCGAGCGGAGCTCACCGGCGAGGCCGTCGGTCTCGAGCGTGGCCTTGTAGACCGGGAGCGTGCGTTTGCGCGCGGCGAGCTGCTTGTCGAGACGTTCGAGCAGGGTCTGGGTCTCCGCGATGCGGATGTTCAGATCCTCGAGCTCGGCGGCGTTGAGCCCGGCCGAGTCGTCCATGTTGGCCGGGACGTCGCTGCTGCCGTAGCGCTGGCGTTTGAGCTGCTCGAGCTTGCGGGCGGTGGCCTCGCGCTGCGCGCGCAGATCCTGGATCCCCGACTCGAGGTCGCCGACGCTCTGCGACTCCGCGAATCCCAGGTACATCAGGGCCTGGGTGTCCGAGAGCGCCCTGCGCAGGGTCTCGAGCCGTTTGTGCGCGGGCTCGCCGCCGCGGATCCAGGTCTCGAGAGCCTGGGAGTGGATCGCGTCCTCCGCGGCGGGCAGCACGAGGCCCAGGTACTCGCTCTCGCGGCCCTGGTGCTCGAGCGCCGAGGCCATCGACGAGAAGAGCGAGCGGTCGAAGGGGAAGATCTTCATCGCCGCGCGGTAGCGCCGCACCGCGAGGTCGAGCTCGGTCGCGGTGGGGTTGTCCGCGTAGGCGAGAAAGGCGTCGCCGACCCCCTTTGCGGCCTCGTGGGCCGCGAAGTAGGCCGAGTCCGGGACCCCTTCCTTGTCGTCGGCGGTGGCGTAGCGCAGGAAGAAGGCGAGGTAGCGACCGTAGAGCCGCACCGCGTTGCGCGCGTGGTCGTCGGCAAACCCCGGGTCTTCCACGGCGCGCGAGAGGTAGTAGTCGGCGATGTTGAGGGTCGCCTCCTGGATCTCCTCCCAGAGCCGCAGCATCGCATCGATGTAGGCGTCGCGGCCGTTGCGGGCGTAGCCGAGCTTGCGCCAGCCGTGCTCGACCTCGGTGCCGTCCACCAACATGATGTCGTAGGTCTCGATGATGTCTTCCATGTGGAAGGGCGTCTCGATCTCGGGGTCGACGCCGAGACGCTGCTTGGCGGCGTAGACCTCGCCGAGCTGACGCAGCACCCTCGTGTAGACCGCGGCGTCGCCCTGGATCGTGAGGGCGCGGTCGCGGGCCGTCTTGTAGGCCCCCGTGGTGATCCGGATCGCCTTCACCGTTTCCTCGGAGAGGCCGTCGGTGGCGAGGAGCTCGCGGGCCCGCTCGTGGCGCTTGTTCGCCTCGAAGAGCGCGAGGGTGAAGGTCAGGCTCCCGGCGTCGGACTCGGCTCCGTTCAGCCGGTTGATGATCCGCTCGACGTAACCGCGCGAAGACGCCGAGATCGGGATGATGTCGGGGTAGGCACCCACGCGTTTGTCGCCGAGCATCCGCACCACCGCGCCCAGCGGGTCCATGTCGCGGTTCAGACCCATCTCCTGGCTGCGGATCAGGATGAGCCGGGCCATGTTCTCGTAGATGTAGGGAAGCGCCGACGCGAAACCCGAGTTGGCCGTGTTCTCGAGAGAGAGGGTCTGGAGGGTCTCGAAGGGCGTCTCGAGGGGGACGACGACCTCCGACCACATGTCCAGCACCTCGCCCACGAAGTCGTGGGAGCGACCGCGCTCGAGGGCGCGGTGCGCCATGATGTAGCGGTACCAGTAGCGGTTCTCGTGCCGCTCGAGGTGCTCCTCCAGCGAGCGCGAGGTCTCGAAGGCGACCTCGAGCGACTCCTTCTCGCCGTAGGCGATGTAGTGGAGCAGGTAGGCGATCGCCTTGCGCCGCGCGTGGTTGTCGTCGAAGCCCTCGTCGTCGGTCTTGACGGCGCTGGCGTACACCTCGGTGATGTAGCGGTCGAAGGGCAGGCCGGCCTCGCGGCCGTACTCCTCGAGACGCTTCTGGAGGGCCTCCGGCTCCGCCGACGAGTAGACGTAGGCGAAGTCGATGTACCCCGCCCACGTGTCCGACGCAGATCCCTCCGCACTGGTGCTGCCCGTCGCAACGAGCAGGAGTGCTGCGAGCACGACCTTGATTTTCATCCTTCGCTCCACTCCTAGCGGGCTCCCAGACACTCGAGGGTCAACCGGAGTTCGACACAGCGGTCGGCCTGTGGGCGGTGTGGGGCGCGCTCGATCAGCATCAAGAACGCGTTGAGGTTCTTGGTCTCGATAAAGCGGTATCGGCCGGCATCGCTCGCGCATTCCTTGCGCGAGTCGATGTGGGCCATCACCTGTCGCTTGAGCTTGTCTTCCTCCCCGTCCGAGCGGCACGCAGCGAGAGAGCTCAACGCCACCCCCTCGAGCCGGTCGTCCGGCCTGTTGCGACCCGCCCGCGCACTCGGTGCCACCCTGTCGATTCGGTTGGAACCGGGTTCGGCCTGAGCGTTCGTGGGGGCCGGGCCCCCAGAAAGTCCGCTGGCCGGGGTGAGCGACTCGGGCATCGCGCGTCGCGGGCTGCTGGCGGCGACGGGTGTGGCGCGGGCACTACGACTGGGCGGCGCCGGGGCCTGGGAGGCGGCGGCCACGGGGGGCGGCGCCAGGTCGAAGGACACCGGGTTGGGTGCCACGGCCGCCTTGCGGGGCGCGCTCGGGGCGCGGCGCGCCGTCCGGGTGGGCGGCGGTCGGGTGCTCGGCTCGTCCGGGACGTCGACGGCGACCGGCGCCAG
>JANQRO010000015.1 GCA_028284525.1 Myxococcota bacterium
TCGCGTCGCCCGCTTCGAGGAGCACCGCGGTGGCGTCCCAGGTGCCTTCGACGAGGGTCTTGCGCGCCCCCGCCGGCATCTCGATCGCCTGGCTCCCGGCGCTCGAGACGAGGGTGCCCGCCACCAGGTCGAGACGCAGCGTCTGCTCCGGGTCGACCTCGACGGCGACCCGCAGCCGCTCGATCTCGTCGGCGGGGAGCGTCACACAGGGGAGCCCGAGGGTGGTGCAGTTGCCGAAGAAGATCTCCGCGAAGGACTCGCCCACGAAGGCGCGAAAGCCAAAGCGCATCAACGACTGCGGAGCGTGTTCCCGGGACGAGCCACAACCGAAGTTCTTCCCCACGATCAGCAGCTCGGCGCCGGCAAAGCGATCGTCGTCGAGGGCGTGCTTGCCCCCGGCGGCCTTGCGGTCGTCCTCGAAGGCGAACTGGCCCAGGGTCTCGAAGGTGAGCTCGCGCAGATAGCGCGCCGGGATGATGCGATCGGTGTCGATGTCGTTGCCGCGCAGCACGCAGCCCCGCCCCGCGACCTCGGTGACCGGCTGGGACATCAGAGCACCTCCCGCACGTCCACGACCTTCCCGTGGATCGCCGCGGCTGCCACCATCGCCGGCGACATGAGCAGGGTGCGGCCCTCCGGCGAACCCTGGCGACCCTTGAAGTTGCGATTGCTCGACGACGCCGAGATCTCCCGGCCCACGAGCTTGTCGGGGTTCATCGCGAGACACATCGAACAGCCCGGCTCGCGCCACTCGAAGCCGGCGGCGCGGAAGACCTCGGGGAGCCCCTCTTCTTCGGCCTGGGCCGCCACCTGCTGCGAGCCCGGCACGACCAGGGCGCGCACCCCCGAGGCCACCTGGCCGGTGCGCGCCACCCGCGCGGCCTCGCGCAGGTCGGAGATCCGCGAGTTGGTGCACGAGCCCACGAAGGCGACGTCGATCTTGGTACCGGCGATCGGTTCGCCGGCCCGGAAGCCCATATGGATGATCGCCTCCTCGACGAAGGCGCGGTCGTCCTCCGGCACCTCGTCGGGGCGCGGGATCGCCTGATCCACGGCCAGGGCCTGGCCCGGGTTGATCCCCCAGGTGAGGGTGGGCGCGATCTCCGCCCCGGCGATCTCGATCCGGTCGTCGTAGTGCGCGCCCGGGTCGCTCGCGATGCTGCGCCACCAGTTGACCGCACGCTCGAAGTCGGCGCCCTCCGGCGCGTAGGGCCGCCCGCGCAGGTAGTCGAAGGTGGTGTCGTCGGGATTCACGTAGCCCACCCGCGCGCCGCCCTCGATCGCCATGTTGCAAACGGTCATCCGCTCTTCCATGGTCATCGTGTCGAAGACGTCGCCGGCGTACTCGTAGGCGAAGCCGATCCCGCCCTTGGCGCCGAGCAGACGGATGATCTCGAGCACGACGTCCTTGGCGTAGACCCCGGGCGAGAGCGTCCCGTTCACCTCGATGCGCCGCACCTTGGGCCGGGCCACCGGGAGACACTGGGTCGCCAGCACGTCGCGCACCTGGCTCGTGCCGATCCCGAACGCCACCGCGCCGAAGGCGCCGTGGGTCGAGGTGTGGCTGTCGCCGCAGGCGATCGTCATCCCGGGCTGGGTGAGGCCCAGCTCGGGGCCGATCACGTGGACGATTCCCTGGCGACCGCTCGCCGGCCCGAAGTACTCGACGCCGGTGGATTCGGTGTTGCGCTCGAGCTCGGCCATCATCGCCTCGGCCATCGGGTCGCCGAAGGGACGTCGCTGGTCGTCGGTGGGGATGATGTGGTCCACCGTCGCGAAGGTGCGCTCCTGGAAGCGCACGGAGAGGCCCTTCTCGCGCAGACCGGCGAAGGCCTGGGGCGAGGTGACCTCGTGGATCAGGTGGAGGCCGATGAAGAGCTGGGTCTGGCCGCTCGGGAGCTCGCGCACCGTGTGCAGGTCCCAGACCTTGTTGAGCAGGTTGTTCGGGGGGTCTTGTTCCATGGGGGGTCCGAAGTGTTCGTGCCAAAAGCGTTTCTGATTTAGCATCGCCGCGCCCACGACGCCCGGAGGAACCCATGGAGCTGCTACACACCGCCCACGTCCCCGCCGGCGAGGGCCCCCACCCGGCCGTGATCGCCCTCCACGGTTGGGGGGCGAGCGCCCACGACCTGATCGGGCTGGCGCCCATCCTCCAAGGGGGCCAGGCGGTGGTGCTGTGTCCCCAGGGCCCGATCAACGTCCCGATCGCCCAGGGCGTGGTGGGCTGCGGCTGGTTCCCGCTCGCGGAGGGGCGCGATCCCGACCCCGAGGAGTTCGCCACCGGCGCCCGCTCGATCCGCGAGTTCGTCGATGCGGCGATGGACCACTACCCGATCGACCCGAGCCGGGTGGTGCTCCTGGGCTTCAGCCAGGGCGGGGTGATGGGCTACGACCTCTTTCTGCGCCAGCCCGAGAAGTTCGCCGGGCTCGCCGCGCTCTCGACCTGGCTCCCGCCCGAGCTCTCCAAGGGCCTCGGCGTGGACGCCAACCACGGCGGCCGCCCGGTACTCGTGATGCACGGCAGCGAGGACCCCATGATCCCCGTCGACCGCGCCCGCGAATCCCGCGACGCGCTCCTCCCCTACGGTCTCGACGTCACCTACCGCGAGCACGAGATGGGTCACGAGATCAAGCCCGAGGCGTTGCGCGATCTGATCGTCTGGCTGAACGACAAGTGCTTCCAGCGCATCCAGCTCGCGTAGCCCGACCCCAGAGCGCCGACAGCCTCTCCCCGGAGAGATACCCTCGGCGCGTCGGGGTGTAGCTCAGTGGCTAGAGCCTGAACTTTGGGGGTTCAGCGTCGTGGGTTCGAATCCCACCACCCCGACCAATTCCGTCGCCCGACGCCGTCGCTCGGGTGCGGTGCCGCGAACCGGGGTCTCGCTCGACCCGAACCGGACGGGCCGACGACGCTGTCGCCCGTGGACGCCGGATCGCCTGGGCCCCCCACCTGGAGCTAGGCCGTCTGGGGCGCGCCCGCGGGCACCGCGGCGCCCTGGCGCATCCGCCACCACAGAACGAGCGCGAGCACCGCGGTGATCCATTCGAAGCCCAGGGCGAAGAGGTGGAAGCGGGTCCAGTGGCCTTCGATCAGCAGGCCGATGAAGCGGCAGTCGCCGACGGCGCCGAGGAGGAGTCCGTACGCGAGGAGCCCCGACGCCCAGCGAGCGGGGTCGAGCGCCGACCAGACGAGCAGCACGCCGAGGCCGATCTGGAGCCCTCCGTAGAGGGCGCGCACTTCGGTGGTGGCGCCCGGCGCGCTCGAGTCGAGCCCGGGCGGCCCGCTCATCGCGCTCGGGTCGACGAGCGCGATCCCCCCAAAGGCGATGAAGACGATGGCGAGTGCCCACAAGAGGAATCGGGTCATCGTGGCCTCCTTCGACGCCGACGCCGGCGCGGCGACGCCGCACCGCGAGGCGTGTGGGGAACAGTACCGGCCCGCGGAGGGTGTCGCCGGCGACCTACCCGCCCCGCGCGCGGCGCCGCAACAGCACCACACTGCCGAAGCACAGGCCGAGGGCGTTGGCGCCCGCGTCGAGCCACGACCCCTCACGTCGCGGCAGCGCCACCTGCAGCAGCTCGAGCCCCGTCCCCATCGCGAGGAGCCCGGCCAGCGCCCAGCCGAGCCCGGCGGCGCTCGGGAAGGCCGCGGCCGCGAGCAGGCCGTTGACCGCGTAGACGAGGGTGTGGCCCACCTTGTCGTTCACCGCCGGGGCGGCGCTCGGGAGCCGTGGCGTGACGCTCACCGCGAGGGTCGCGGCGACGCTGAGCGCAAAGACGCCCACGCGGAGGCCGCGCGGAAGTCGATCGATTGCCTCGGCGAGTCCGATCAGGCGTCCGGAAGCAGGACGCCGGTGCCGCCCATCCCGCAGTACCCGTTCGGATTCTTCGCCAGGTATTGCTGGTGGTAGTGCTCGGCGAAGTAGTACGCGGGCGCGTCTTCGATCTCGGTGGTGATCGGACCGTAGCCCTTCGCGGCGAGGACGGGCTGGAAGGCGTCGCGGCTCGCCAGCGCCCGCTCGCGCTGGGCGTCGTCGAAGGTGTAGATCCCCGAGCGGTACTGGGTGCCGACGTCGTTGCCCTGACGCATCCCCTGGGTCGGATCGTGGTTCTCCCAGAACACCCGGAGCATCGCGTCGTAGCTGGTCTTCGCCGGATCGAACACGACCTGGACGACTTCGTTGTGTCCCGTCTGTCCGGAGCACACCTCCTCGTAGAGCGGGTTCGGGGTGAAGCCGCCCGCGTAGCCCACGGAGGTGCTGTACACGCCGGCGCTCTCCCAGAACTTGCGTTCGGCGCCCCAGAAGCAGCCCATCCCGAAGAGGGCGAGCTCGGTGCCGTCCGGATAGGGCGGCGCGATCGGCGCGTCGAGGACGAAGTGTCGTTCGGGCACCGGGACCTGGAGGGCGCGTCCGGGAAGCGCGCGCTCGGGGCTCGGCATTTCGGTTTTCGCGAAGGCAAAGCTCATCGGGTCTCCTCCAACGGGACCAAAAATAGAACCTCGTTTTGAGTTGCGCCGGTTGCGACGCGACCTGCCTCTTTGCGATGCCTTCGCGCGGGTGTCGGTCGCTTCCCGGACTCTGGGGGACAGGGTATCGTCGGATTTCATGAGCACCCCTCTCTCCCCGGCACTTCGCGACGCCGTCGCGAACACGATTCGCCTGCTCTCCGTCGACGCCGTCGAGCAGGCCAAGAGCGGTCACCCGGGTGCGCCGATGGGTCTGGCGCCGGCCGCGTTCGCACTCTGGGACCAGCACCTGCGCTTCGACCCGAGCGATCCCGCGTGGCCGCTGCGCGACCGCTTCGTGCTCTCCGCTGGCCACGCGTCGATGCTGATCTACAGCCTGCTCCACCTCTACGGCTACGACCTGAGCCTCGACGACCTGCGCAACTTCCGTCAGCTCGGCGCCCGCACCCCGGGTCACCCCGAGTACGGCGACACGCCGGGTGTCGAGACGACCACCGGGCCGCTGGGGCAGGGGTTCGCCAACGGCGTCGGGATGGCGCTGGCCGCCCAGATGACCCGGGCGCGGTTCGGACGGAGTCCGGACGGTCCCGGGAACCACCGCGTCTACGGGATCGTGAGCGACGGCGACCTGATGGAGGGCATCTCCGCCGAGGCCGGTTCGCTCGCCGGCCATCTGCGCCTCGGGAACCTGATCTACCTCTACGACGACAACAAGATCACGATCGACGGCGCCACCGACATCACCTTCACCGAGGACGTGCGGGGCCGTTTCGAGGCACAGCGCTGGCACGTCCAGGAGGTGGACGGCCTCGACAGCGACGGGCTCCACCGCGCGATCGATGCTGCCGAGGCCGAGGAGGACCGGCCCTCGATCGTGCTGCTGCGCACGACGATCGGCTACGGGAGTCCCAACCTCGCGGGCACCTCGAAGACCCACGGCGCCCCCCTCGGCGCGGACGAAGCCGCGGCCACCAAGGGCGCCCTGGGGTGGCCGGCCGGTTCACCCTTCCACATCCCCGACGAGGTGAGGGCCTACCTGCGCGAGCGGATCGACGCGAAACGCGCCGACCGCGCGGATCGCGAGGCCCGTTTCGAGGCCTGGGCCGCCGCGCAGCCGGAGGAGGCGGCGGCCTTCCGCGCCCACCGCGAGCGCGCGGTGCCCGCCGACCTCGTGAAGACCCTCTCGACCGACTGGGAGAAGGCGGCCACGCGGGTGCACTCGGGTGCCGCGTTGAACCGGGTCGCTCGCGCCGTGCCCTACCTCGTGGGGGGCTCCGCCGACCTCGCCGCCTCGAACAACAGCCGGATCCAGGACGCCGGAGACGTGGCCGCGGGTCAGGGTCTCGACGGGTTCGCGGGGCGCAACATCCACTTCGGCGTGCGCGAACACGCGATGGGCGCGATCGCCAACGGCATCGCGCTCGACGGCACCTTCGCGCCCTACGCGGCGACCTTCCTGGTGTTCAGCGACTACATGCGCCCCGCGGTGCGGCTCGCAGGGCTCATGGGGCTGCGCACCCTCTACCTCTTCACCCACGACTCGATCTTCCTGGGGGAGGACGGGCCGACCCACCAGCCGATCGAACACCTCGACGCGTTGCGCTCGATCCCGAACCTCGCGGTCTTCCGTCCCGCCGACGGGCTCGAGACGGGGATGGCCTGGGCGTGGGCCCTCGAGAAGGCCGAAGGTCCCGCGGCCTTCTGTCTGACCCGGCAGGGTCTCCCGCCCCTCGAGCGCCCCGCCGGGTTCGCGCCCGAGGACGTGTGGCGGGGCGCGTACGCGGTGGTCGAGCCCGCGGGAGCGCCCGAGGTGGTGCTCCTGGCCTCGGGCTCGGAGGTGAGCTTGTGCTGCGAGGTGGCGGCGAAGCTCTCCTCGGAGGGGCTCGCGGTGCGCGTCGTCTCGGCCCCCTGTCTCGAGCTCTTCGAGGCGCTCCCCCAGACGGAGCGCGACGCGCTGGTCCCCCGCGACGGCACCGCAGTGATCGGGGTCGAAGCGGCCCGCGGCGAAAGCCTGCGCCGCTACATCGGCCCCCGCGGCATGGTCTACGGCATCCAGAGCTTCGGCGCGTCGGGACCGGCGGCGGACCTCGCGGAGCACTTCGGCTTTACGCCGGAGCAGCTCGCGGCCAAGGTGAAGGTGCACTTGTCGCACTCGTAGAGCGGGGTTGGTTGCCAGCAGCGGGTCGGGGCCGGGAGGTTCCCTCCGTGGAATGGCTCGGCCGGCTCGATGCCTCGAGGTGCTCGGGCGACGCGGTGGGACGCGATGACCCAGGGCCGACCTGCGCTTAAGTTCCACTCCGGGAACCTCCCGGCCCCGACCCGCAAGCGACCGCGAAGCGGTCGCGCGCAGCGAGCCGCAGGCGAGCGAAGTCAGGAAGGACGAGTCCCGTCGGGCAACCGTTGCGCCCAACGCGAAACCACGGTCGCCTTGAAAGCACCCCCGCAAGCGACCGCGAAGCGGTCGCGCGCAGCGAGCCGCAGGCGAGCGAAGTTCAATCAGGACGGCACCCTTTCCGCCCAAAGGTCGACCGCCGCCCTTAGTGATAGTCGTGCGAAGGCAAGTCCAGCACCCGGCTCTCGGTCGGGTCCTCCGGGAGGGGCAGGGCTTCGAGGTGGGCCACGCGGACGTGGATGACACCGTCGACGTTCTGGACGGGGCCGGCCACCTCGACGATCGAGGAGGTGTGGAGCGGGACGCGGAAGCGTTTGAAGGTCTCGGGGTCGAGGACGGCATTCGAGGTGCCGGTTTCGTCCTCGAGGGTGAGGAAGCACATTCCTTTGGCCGAGCCGGGGCGTTGACGCACGATGACACGCCCCGCGGTGCGCACGAAGCGGCCGTTTCGCACCTCGTGGAGACCCGCGGCGGCCACGATGCCGCGTCGATCCAGGGCCTCGCGCAGGTGGACCATGACGTGTGGGCCTGCGGTGATGCCGCTGCTGCGGTAGTCGGCCAGGGTCTCGTCGACGGCGCTCATCTCGGGGAGCGGTGACGGGGCGGCAGGCGGCGCTGTCCCGGCGAAGAGCGAGCGGTCGTCGCGCTCGAGACCCGACACCTGCCACAGCGCCCGCCGCCGGGTGCAGGCCCGGGGGTCGATCGAGGCGAGTGCGCCGAGCTCGGCGAGGGTGAGAAGCTCTTCCCGGCGCAGCGCGGCCCGCTGGGCGAGGTCGGCGACGTCCCGGAAGGGTGCCTCGCCGCGCGCCCGCTCGATGGCGAGGGCCGCCTCTTCGCGCAGGCCGTTGGCGAAGCGGAGACCGAGTCGGACGGCGGGGCCGCGGGCGCCGGCGAAGTAGGGGAGGCGAGCGGCTTGGGTGGCGTCCCGTTCGCCGAGGCTCGGCGGCGTGCGGAGACAGCTGTTTGACTTCGCGAAGACTTCGTCTTCGCCGCGCGCGAACCGGCCTTTGGCCGGTTCGCTTGCGGGAGTGCCATCAAGGGGGTGGAGGGTGTGCGAGGGCGCGCTGTTCGATTCCAGGTCACAGAGCCACGTCGAGCGGGCGATGTCGATGGGAAGCACGGTGACCCCGTGGTGTTGGGCGTCTTTGACGAGGCTGGCGGGGGAGTAGAAGCCCATGGGCCAGGCGTTCAGCAGGCCGGCGAGGAAGGCGGCGGGGTGGTGCGCCTTCAGGTACGAGGAGGCGTAGGCGATCAGCGCAAAGCTCGCGGCGTGGGACTCGGGGAAGCCGTAGAGGGCGAACGACGTGATGCTGCGTACGATCGTGTCCTGGATCTCTCCCTCGATCCCGCGCTCTTCCATCCCGCGACGCAGCTTCTCCTCGATGCTCTGCATCCGCGCCTCGGAGCGTTTGAAGCCCATGGCGCGTCGCAGCTCTTCGGCCTCGCCGGCGCTGAACCCGGCGACGCTCATGGCGAGACGCAGCAGCTGTTCCTGAAAGAGCGGGACGCCCAGGGTGCGCTTCAGGATCGGCTCGAGGGAGGGGTGGGGATAGACGACCGGCTCACGGCCGGCTCGCCGGTCGAGATAGGGGTGCACCATCTTGCCCACGATGGGGCCCGGGCGGATGATCGCGACCTCGACCACCAGGTCGTAGAAGCGCTCGGGCTTCATCCGCGGAAGTGTCGCCATCTGGGCGCGGCTCTCGATCTGGAAGGTGCCCATCGTGTCGGCGCGTTGGATCATCGCGTAGGTCGCGGGGTCGTCGGCCGGAAGCTTGGCGAGGTCGATCTCGACGTCTTCGTGCCGGCCGATCAGCTCGATCGTGTTCTCGAGGGCGCAGAGCATGCCGAGGCCGAGGAGGTCGATCTTGATGAGCCCGAGGTCGGCGCAGTCCTCCTTGTCCCACTGCACGACCCGGCGCCCCTCCATCGCGGCGGGCTCGATCGGTACGACCTCGTCGAGACAGCCGGCGGCGATCACGATGCCACCGCTGTGCTGGCCGAGGTGGCGGGGGAGCCCGCGCATCCGCTCGACCAGCGCGAGCAGCGACCGGATCCGCGGGGCGTCGGGGTCGACCCCGGCCTCGCGGAGCAGCGCCTCGGTGTCGTCGCTCCCGTCGCGGTGCGCCAGCGTCGAGAGCGCCTTCGAGAGCGAGTCGAGGAGGTCGGTCTCGAGCCCCAACACCTTGCCGATCTCGCGCACGGCGAGCCGGGTGCGGTAGGTGATGTTCACCGCGGTCATGGCGGCACCGCGCTCGCCGTAGCGGTCGAAGACGTACTGGATGACCTCTTCCCGTTGGTCGCCCGAAGGCAGGTCGAGGTCGATGTCGGGCCATTCGCCGCGCTCCTCGGACAAGAAGCGTTCGAAGAGCAGCTCCATTCCGACCGGGTCGACGGCGGTGATCGAGAGCGCGTAGCAGACGGCGCTGTTCGCAGCGGAGCCGCGTCCCTGGGCCAGCATGCCGCGCTCGCGGGCAAAGCGCGCGATGTCCCAGACGATCAGGAAATAGCCGTCGAGGTCGAGGCGCTCGATCATCGCGAGCTCGTGGTCGAGCTGTCGACGCACACGGCCGGGAAGGGGTGTGCCGTAGCGGGCGCACGCCCCCTCGTAGGTGAGATGACGCAGCCACGAGGCGGGGGTCTCGCCGGGGGGCACGGGGAAGTCGGGGAAGCGATAGCCCAGGTCGTTCAGCCGGAAGCTGCAGCGTTCGGCGATCTCGCGGGTGGCGCGCAGCCACGCGGGGTGCGCCGCGAAGCGCGCGGCGGTCTCGGCGGGCGTCGCGAGACAGCGCTCGGCGTTGGGCGCGAGGAGACGTCCCGCGGTATCGAGGGTCGTCCCGGTGCGCAGACAGGTGAAGATGTCGTAGAGGGGGCGCTCGTCGGCGCGCGCGAAGCGCACGTCCCCGCTCGCGACGACGGGCACCCGGGCGGCCTCGGCGAGGGCGACGGCGCGTCGTGTCTGGGCTTCGAGAGCGCGGTCGAGCTGGCGCGAGACGTCGACCCAGAGCCGCCCGCGGCCGAAGTGCGCCCGGGCGCGATCGAGCAGGGCGGGCTGTAGCGCCGCATCGCCCCGCACCAGACACACCAGGTCGTCGCCGTGGGCCTCGAGCTCGTCCCAGCTCGCCCGGGCCTCGCCCTTCTCCCCCCACTGGTGGGCGAGGGTGAGCAGTCGACACAGATGCCGGTAGCCCCGGGGCGACTCGGCCAGGAGGAGCAGCTCGTCGTCGCCGTCGCCGACGGCGACCCGCGCCCCGATCAGCGCCTCGAGTCCCGCCCGGACCGCCGCCTGGTGAAAGCGCGGCGCGCCGTAGAGGCCGTTGCGGTCGCTGAGGGCGAGGTGGGTGTGCCCCCGCTCGGCGGCGCGCTCGGCCAGGTCTTCCGGATTGGAAGCGCCGTCGAGAAAGGAGAACGCGCTGGCGCAGCGGAGCTCGACGTAGTCGGGGGAGGGCATCCCCTATTTTCGTCTTCTTTTCGCCTTTTCGTCAATCGATTCGTGCGACGTCGCTGGAACTAGGGTTTTTCCCCTAATTTCGAGCGCTTAGGAAGATTGATACAGTTTCGCCGATGTCCGTCGCACCCGCCCCGTGCGTCCTGATCGCCGATGACGAGGAATTGCTGCGCAAGCTCGCCACCCGGGTGCTGGAGCGGGCCGGGCTGCGGGTGGAGACCGCCGCGACCAGCGACGAGACCCTGGCGGCGCTGAGCCGCGCCGCGCCCCCCGACGCCCTCGTCCTGGACTTCCACCTGCCTCCCGCTCGGGGCAGCGACCTGATCCACAAGGTCTGCGAGCTCGCCCCACAGCTCCCGCTGATCCTCACCAGCGGCGACCTCCTCCCCCCCGAGTGCAAGGCGCTTCTCGCCCCGCCGCGGGTCGTCTTCCTGCCGAAGCCCCTCGCCCCCACCGCGCTGGTGGACGCGCTTCAGCGGGCCCTCGACGCCGTCGGCACCGAGCGTCCCCGCGACGACAGATAGGCGTGCCAGAGCACCCGGGCCGCCACCGAGCGCCAAGGGCGCCAGGCTCGGGCGATGCGCTCGGCGCGCTCGCGGGTCGGGTCGCGCCGCAGCCCCTTCACCTCCCGGAGCGCCCGCAGGAGCGCGAGATCGCCCGGCGGCCAGATGTCGGGACGGCGCAGCGCGAAGAGCAGGTAGACGTCGGCGGTCCACGGTCCGATGCCCTTCACCGCGCAGAGCTGCGCGCGGGCGTCTTCGTCGTCGGCGCGCGCCACCCGCCGCAACCGGAGCCCGCCGTCCCGCACCGATTCGGCGAGCCCCCGACAGTAAGCGGCCTTCTGTCGGGTGAGTCCGGCGCGACGCAGCGAGGCGAGATCGAGGTCAGCAACGGCTTCCGGCGTCACCGCCCCCGCCGCCGTCTCGAGACGCTCGAAGGCGGCGCGTCCCGACTCGAGAGAGATCTGTTGCTCGAGGATGATCTGTACGAGGGTCGCGAAGCCCGCGGGCCGCGCCCAGAGCGGCGGCTCGCCGAACTCGTGGAGGGCCCGCGCCAGGTGCGCATCCCGGCGCGCCAACTCGCGGCACCCGGCGCGCAGGATGCGCCGGTCGACGCGCCGCGGCGGGCTAGCGACCGCCGGCGACATCGAGGAGCGCTCCCGTGGTGTACGACGCCTCCGCCGAGAGCAGCCATACGATGGCCTCGGCCACCTCGTCGGGGGCTCCACCGCGGCGGATCGGGACCTGCTGGGCGAGGCGCGCGACACGCCCGGCTTCGCCGGCGCTCGCGTGGATCTCGGTGTCGATCAACCCGGGCCGCACGGCGTTCACGCGGATCCCTTCCCCCGCGACCTCCTGGGCGAGCCCGACGGTGAGCGTGTCGAGGGCGCCCTTGGAGGCGGCGTAGTCGATGAACTCCCCCGGCGAGCCCAGGCGCGCCGCGGCTGACGAGACGTTGACGATGGCGCCCCCGACTCCGCCGTGTCGGGTCGACATCCGACGCACCGCTTCGCGGGCGCACAGGAAGGCGCCGACCGTGTTCACCGCGAAGACCCGGGCGATGCGCTCGGGGTCCATGGCGTCGAGACGCCCCTGGGGCGCGACGATCCCCGCGTTGTTCACCAACGCGTCGAGGGGGCCGAGCTCGGCGTCGACGCGGCCGAAGAGCGCGAGGACGTCGGCCTCGGCGGCGACGTCGGCGCGTTGCGCCAGGGCGCGACCCCCCACGGCGCGGATCTCGGCGACCAGGGCGTCGGCGGCGTCGGCGTCGCGCAGATAGGACAGCGCCACCGCCTCGCCCCGCGCGGCCAACAGCCGCACCGTCGCCGCGCCGATCCCCCGGCTGCCGCCGGTGACGAGGGCTACGCCCACGAGGCACCGGGTGTCAGGTCGGCCACGGCAAAGCCGTCCCGTGTCTCCACCGTCCCCGGACGCACCGACAGGGCGGTATCGAACATCGGGCCCGCGCTGACGAAGGTGTGGAACTCGCCGTTCTCGCCACAGGGATCGACGCCGGCGGGAAGCCGATCGAGGAGCGCGTGGTCGTAGCGCGCGCCGGCGAAGCTCGCGTCGAGGACGCGCAGGTCGACACAGGTCAAGTGGGCTTCGAGCCCAGCGTCGACCATCTCCCGGGCCAGCGCGGCCGTGGGTCGTCCCCAGAGCGGGAAGAGCGGTTCGATCCCCGTGTCTTCGAGGAGCCCGCAGCGGTAG
>JANQRO010000016.1 GCA_028284525.1 Myxococcota bacterium
GGTTGAGATGGACGCGCGCCTCGGCCTTCACGTCGAGGAGCCCTCCGCTCTCGCGCGCCACCACCAGGTCGAGGCGTCCGTCTGCGTCGAGATCCACGAGCGCGCTGCGCACCGAGCCCGAGCCGCGCACGTGGTCGGAGGGTCCCATCAGCGCGAGCGACTGGTCGCGGTCGGGCGCTTCGGGGAAGCCGCCGTCGGCGCGCTGGAAGAAGACCCGGATCGCGTGGCGGCCGGTCGCGACGATGTCGCCCCTCCCGTCGCCGTCGACGTCGCCCACGTGCAGACGGGGGAAGTCGAGATACATCTCCGCGTCGCTCTCGCTGATCAGGGGCCCCGGCCGCGCCGGGTGGAAGTAGTTGGCGCGCGCGCCCACGTCGAGCTCTCCGAGCAGGGATCCGGCGACGTCGAGCACCGCGCAGCGCCCGAGCCCGGGGACCAGGAGACGGAGCTCCGGGCCGAGCCCGTCGCGGACGATCGGGAGCCGGTCGAGGCCGCGCTCGTCCCGGGCGAAGTGGAGGGCGGGACGCGCGAGGGCGAGGTCGCGTTGGTGGACCCGGCGGCCGGCGAACCCGATCGCGGTGAGGCGGTCGGCCCGCAGGAGCAACAGCTCGCGGGCCTCGCCCCGGGGCAACAGGTCGTACGCCGCCGCTCCGGCGGGGAGCGGGAGACGCTCGTCGGGGACCGCGGGGAGCGAGCCGCCGACGCGCTGGTAGTAGACCAGGAGGGTGCGGCGCTCGTCCGGAGGCACCCCGCGGAACGCCACCACGAAGAGATCGCCGAGCCCATCCCCGTCGAGGTCCGCGAGCTCTGCGGCGACGACGCGGCCTTCGACCGCGACCGTGGAGATCGCGAAGGGCGCCTCGGCGCGCGCCGGGGTCGCGTCGCCGGCGACGAGCCCGGCCACCAGCGCAGCGGCGCCGAGCGCGGCGCGCCGGCCTTCGATCCCTCGTGCCCGCATCGACGGGATCGTATCGCGGGGGGGTCTCGAATGGAGGCTCGGGGGCGGCGCTCAATCCCCGGGGTCGGGGACGGGGAGGGATCGCGGCTGCGTCTCGACGGGCTCGAGGAGCGCGGGCGTCCCCTCCCGCTCGCCGATCCCGAGTGCCGGGAACTTGCGCGCCGTCACCATCAGCCGGCTCTCCCACGAGCCGACCGCGCCGTTGTAGGCCTTCACGACACGCTCGAGCTGCGTCCCCACCTGGTCCCAGTGGTCGTGGACGGTGCGCAGACGCTCGGCCAGCTCGCGCCCGAGCGCCGCGATCTCGCCGGCGTGCTGGGAGACCTCTTCCTGTTGCCAGCCGTAGGCCACGGCCTTCAAGAGCGCCAAAAGCGTCGACGGCGAGGTGATGAAGACCTCCTGGCCGATCGCGTAGTCGAAGAGCTCGGGGTCCGCTGCGAGTGCCTCGGCGAACACCGCCTCGCTTGGCAGGTGCAGGGCGACGAAGTCGACGCCGTGCCGGGCGTCGGTGTAGTCGCGCCCGGCGAGCTCGCGCACGTGGTGACGCACCGCCTTGGCGTGGCGTCGCAGCTGTTCGCGCTGCGCGTCCGGGTCGGAGATCGATACCGCGTCGAGGTAGGCGTCGAGGGGCACCTTCGAGTCGATCACGAAGCTCCGCCCGCCCGGCATCGCCACCACGACGTCGGGTCGACCCTTGGCGTCGGTGGCCTGCTCGCGGAAGTCGACCTCGGCGCGCAGCCCCGACATCTCGAGCAGGTTGCGCAGCTGGATCTCGCCCCACTGACCGCGCACCTGGGGCCGTCGCAGGGCACCCTCGAGGGCCTGGGTGTGGTGGGCGAGGCGCTCGTGCTGCTCGACCATGCGGTGGAGCTGCTCCTGGAGACGCCCGCCGCGGGCGGCCGCTCCGCGCTCGAGCTCGCGCTGGCGCTCGTCCAGGGCGGCGACCGCCTGGAGTACGCGTTCGAGGGGCTGCGCCACCGCCGCCCGGCCGGCCTCGAGCGCGCGCTCGTGATGGCTCGCCAGGGTACGCTGGGCCGCGTCGAGATGCTCCGCGGCATGGGCCTGGAAGAACGTGTGGCTTTCCTCGCGGCGCGCGAGCTCGGCGTCGAGCTGCTCTCGCAGGGCGTCCCGTTGCGCCACGGCCTCGGCGCGCGTCACCGCAGCCCGCAGGTACGCGACCGCGAGACCGCAGACGGCGGCCAAGAGGGCGAGGGTCAGCCCACTCATGCCCCGCGCATCGGCACGCGATGGGAGAGACCTGAGAGGGCCGGGGAGGCGAGATCGGCCCCCTCCCGAAGCATGGGAGTGTCGGTGCCGAGACGCGGGAGCGGCCCGGCGAACCCCGCCGCGGCCGGGTGAGCGAGGAGGGTCATCGGAACCCCGCCAACAGAGGGTGTGTCGGAGCGGGGTGGGAGGCGCGCGCAAACCCACCGATACCGGTGTTTTTTGTCGCGCCGGCCCGTCGACCGGGAGCGGAGGTGTCGCGGCGACGCGCAAGGGGTCAAGTCCGGTCGGCAACGGGTCGTAGGAATGGGGGTCGTAGCAGTCCTTTTCGGGGACGGAGGGTGCGATGCCCTGGTGGGCCTGGTTCGTGTTGGGTGCGGCGTTGCTCGCGATGGAAGTCGCGTTGGCGACAGACTTCTACCTCGTGTTCTTCGGAGTCGCGGCGCTCGTGGTGGGCGGGCTCTCGGTGGCCGGCGTGTCGGTGCCGGCGTGGGCGGAGTGGGCGGCCTTCGCCGCGCTCTCGGTGGGGTGTCTGATGCTCTACCGCGAGCGACTTCGCGGCTGGCTCACCCGTCCCCACAAGACGCTCAACCGGGAGATCGCCGGGAAGACGGCGGTGGCCGTCGACGCGATCGCCGCCGGTGACCGCGGCAGCGTCGAGCTGCGCGGCAGCCGCTGGACCGCCCACAACGGCGGCGACGAGACGATCGGCGCCGGCGAGCGTTGTCACGTCGATCGCATCGACGGAGTGACCCTGCACGTGCGCAAAGCGACGGCGGGCTGAAGGAGATCCATGATGGAGAATCTGATTGCGATCGGCGTGATGACGGCGCTGGTCTTCTTCGTGGTGATGAAGATCGCGATCGTGGTGCCACAACAGCAGGCCTACGTCGTCGAGTACCTCGGGAAGTACAAGAAGACGCTCGACGCGGGCTTCCACATCCTGATCCCCTTTGTCGAGAAAGTGGCCTACCGACACAGCCTGAAGGAGATGGCGGTCGACATCCCCGAACAGGTCTGCATTACCCGCGACAACGTCCAGGTGGGTGTCGACGGGGTGCTCTACCTGAAGGTGCTCGAGCCCGAACGTGCGTCCTACGGGATTCGCGACTACGTGTTCGCGATCTCGCAGCTGGCGCAGACCACCCTGCGTAGCGAGATCGGCAAGATCGACCTCGACCGCACCTTCGAAGAGCGCTCGCACATCAACGCCTCCGTGGTCGAGGAGCTCGACAAGGCCTCGGACCCCTGGGGCGTGAAGGTGCTGCGCTACGAGATCAAGAACATCAACCCGCCCCACGACGTGCTGGGCGCCATGGAGAAACAGATGCGCGCCGAGCGCGAGAAGCGCGCCACGGTGCTCACCTCCGAGGGCGACCGCGACGCGCAGATCAACCGCGCCGAGGGCGAGAAGCAGCGCGTGATCAAGGAGTCCGAGGCGGCCAAGCAGCGGCAGATCAACGAGGCCGAGGGTCAGGCGGCGGCGATCCTGGCGGTGGCGACGGCGACCGCCGAGGGGTTGCGTCAGGTCGCGGCGGCGCTCAACGCGCCGGGTGGGGACGAGGCGATGAAGCTCCGGGTGGCCGAGCAATACGTCGAGCAGTTCGGACACCTGGCCCAGGAGGGGAACACCCTGATCCTTCCGGCGACGCTCTCCGACATCGGCAGCATGATCGCGATGGCGACGAGCATCGTGAAGGAACACGGGAGCAACGGCTCCGCCGGCCCCGCGACGCCGCGTCACCCGTCGCACCCCGCCTAGAGGCGCGAACGCTCAGCGCAGACCGAGCCCGGTGATGGCCTGGATCTGGTCGAGATAGACGGCGAGGTCGGCGGCGAAGGTCAGATTTCCGGCGACCGCGCTGTTGCCGGGCTGATCGACGTGGTTCTGGATGAGGAAGAGGATGCCCGCCAGCTCCCAGCCGTGGCGTCGGCGGAGAAAGGTCGCCCCGCCCGAGTCGCCCTGAGCGGCCTGCGCCTCCGAGACGGCGCCCGGTCCGGGGTCGAAGCGATAGGCAAAGGTCTCGGTGTAGTAGCCGCCGCGCGACCCGATGCGCAGCGACGCGCGACTCACCCGGTTGCGCCCCCAACGCAGCGTGGGGGGGCCGCGATCCCAGTAGCGCCCCAGCTTGCCGCGCCAGCGCAGCGCTTCGCCCGCCCCGCGTCCGAAGCCCAGAAGCAGGGCTTCTTCGCCGACCACGGCGCGGGTGGTCGAGAGCGGGAGCGGCGGGAGCTCGGGGTCCTCCCGGAGCCGGAAGAGCGACAGGTCCGCCGACCGGTACCCGGTGCGCAGGTCGATCTCCGAATCGGGGAGCGCGGCATAGACCCGGCCGCGGATTTCGACCCCACCGAGGCCGATGTGTCCCGCGGTCAGCACCCAGCGATCGCCCAGATAGACCGCCGAGTAGGACCCGCGTCGGGCCAGGTAGTCCCAGTACGGGAACACGGGGCTCCCGGCCGGGGCGTCGGGCGGCTGCTGGTTCCTCGCGTCGCCGTCGGCGACCACGATGGCTCGGGCGGGCGCGGCGATCAGGAGGACCGCGATCGAGATGGCGACTCGCAGCGACAAGCCGTGCAGCGTAGCGCCGGGACGAGCTGAGCTACCGTCGCGCGATGGCAGGCGAAGTCCACGTAGAACGAGAGGGCGGCATCGGGTGGCTGATCTTCGACCACCCCGAGCGCCGGAATGCGGTGTCGGCGTCGATGTGGGAGGCGGTCCCCAAGCGCCTCGCCGAGCTCGACGCCGCGCCCGAGGTGCGGGTCATCGTGTTGCGCGGCGCCGGGGAAGAGGCCTTCATCTCGGGCGCGGACATCTCGGAGTTCGAAGCGCGGCGCACCGGCACCGACGCCTCGAGCGCCTACGAGAACGCGACCCAGACCGCCTTCGCCGCCCTCGGCGAGACCGTCAAGCCGGTGATGTGCGCGATCCACGGCTTCTGTGTCGGTGGCGGGCTCGCGGTCGCTCTCTGCACCGACCTCCGCTACGCCGCCGAGGACGCGGTCTTCGCGATTCCGGCCGCGCGGCTCGGGCTGGCCTACCACCCGGGCGGGATCCGCAACCTGCTCCAGACCGTGGGCCCCCAGGCCACCAAGGAGATCCTCTTCACGGCGCGTCGCTTCGACGCCCAGGAGGCGCTCCGGCGGGGCTGGCTCAACGAGGTGCTGCCCAAAGGCGAGCTTTTCGCCCACGTCCGGGAGATGGCCGGTCGGATCGCCGACAACGCGCCGCTCACCGTGCAGAGCGCGAAACGCGTGATCCGGGAGCTCCAACGCGACCCCGAGGCGCGAGACCACGACGCGATGCGCACGAGCATCGACGCCTGCTTCGACAGCGAAGACTACCGCGAAGGTGTGCGCGCCTTCATGGAGAAGCGCCGTCCCGAGTTCCGCGGGCGCTAGCCGGGCGCCCCAGGGCGCCCTCGGCCACGCGCTCTTCTGGTTCCTGGTGATGATGCCCATGGGGCTGCTCCTGCCCTACTACGCCCTCTACCTGGGCGAGGTGGCGAAGCTCAGCAATCTCCAGATCGGCGCCGTGTTCGCGGTCTTTCCGATCGTCGGGTTGGTGGCCCAACCGATCTGGGGTCTCGTCGCCGACCGCAGCGGCGAACGCACCTGGGTGCTGGCCGCGATCAACCTGGGAAGCGCCGGGGCCTACCTGGTGCTGTGGCGCTGCGCGGGCTTTGTCCCGATCCTCGCGGCGACCGCCGGCGCAGCGCTCTTCGTCCGCGCGATGATGGCGATCGCCATGTCGGTGAGTCTCCCGGCCCTCGCGGAGCGGCCCGCGGTGTTCGGTCGTGTGCGCGCCTGCGGAACCGTGGGCTTTCTCGTCGCGGTCCTGGCCTTCCCGCCCCTCGCGGCAGCCCGCGGAAGCGCGGCCGACCCGGCCGGATTCCACCTGATGTTTCCGATCTCGGCGCTGTGCGCCTTGGCGGCCGCGGGGGCGGCCCTGGCGCTGCCCCGGGGCGGGGTCACTTCGGCGCGGGCCGCGCCGGGCGAATGGCGCTCCCTGCTACGCAACAGTGCCTTCGTCCGTCTGCTCGCGATCTCCTTCGTCGCGTTTGTGTTTCTGAACGGGCCGATGGAGTTCTTTCCGCGGCTGATCACCGCGCGCGGCGGCGACGCCGCGATGGTGAGCCACCTCTGGGTGTTGATGCTGCTCCCGGAGATCGCCCTGCTGCTGGGCTTCCGGAGCGCGGACCGCATCGGCCCGCGCTGGCTGCTCACGATCGGTGTGGCGGCCGGCGGGATGCGGTGGATCCTGACGGCGGGGGTCGAGGCGGTGCCGGCGCTCTTCGCCGCGCAGGTGCTCCACGCCGTCGTCGTGGTGGGGCTC
>JANQRO010000183.1 GCA_028284525.1 Myxococcota bacterium
GTGGAGGGGGAGCAGCGCGGGGGCGAGCACGCGCAGCACCACGTAGCCCCGTGCGGCCACGTCGGCGGGGGTCTGGTCGACGACGTAGGCCTCGATCGCGTCCTTCGCGAGCTGTTCCGCGAGGAGGCGGCATTCGCCGGCGGCGCTGGCGGGCGCCGGATCGAGGCGGGGCGTCCCCCGCCGGCCCTCCGCCAGCAAGAACCCGAGTCGCGACTTCATCGCCGGGTGGGCATACAGGTAGACGTGATCGCCAAAGTCGACGAGACGCAGCGCGCAGGCCGCCTCGGAGGGCAATAGCCCTCGGGCGTCGATTTTCAGGTAGGCCCAGTTCCAGGTGTGCACCGCCTCCAGGGCCGCTTTGCGGGCGGCCGCTCTGCCGGCGAGTCGGCACGCCGCGCCCACTCCGACCGCCGGCGCCCCACCCTCCTCGGCCTCCGCGATCCCGAGGTAGGTCGGCACCCCGAGCGATCCCGTAAGGTCGCGAAGCGCGAGACGTACCCCGACCGCCGCGCAGCGCTCGCGGAGCGTCTCGAGCACGGGATCGTCGAACGCTGCGAGGTCGACCGCGGGAAGGGGAGCCCGGCGTAGCCACGCGGAGACGAAGGCGTCGCGCTCGAGGAGCTCGTAGAGGGCGCTCGCCAGCGCGGCCGTGGGATCGCGGTGACACGCGACCCCGCTGGTGGTGCAAAAGCCGTGGTGGCCCGGAACGACGTCGCTCGAGAAGAACACACACTCCGCCGGCACCCACACCTCGCGGGCGGCCGGGGCGAACTCGACCGCGCGCTGCCAGGGGATCTCCTCCTCCGGGCCGAAGGCCGCGGGCGGCCCCCACTCGGTGCCGATCACGGCAGGGTCGAAGTGGTTGAAGCGCCGCGGATCCAACGCGGCGTCGCCGAGGGCGGCGTGGGTGCCGACGCGGAATCCGCGGCGCGCCGCCGCGTCGGGGTGCAGGGCCAGTCGCTCGAAGGCCTCGCCCACCGTGGAGACGAGGGCGTCTTCCCAGCAGAGCCCGACTCCGGCGCCGCCGGGCGTGGACGCCCGCCGCTCCTCGCCGGTGCGGGGTGCCTGGGTGGCGCAGCCGATCACGTCGACGGCGCCCGGGAGTCGCGCCACTTCGACCATCCGCAACGGCCCGCCGGGCGCGATGGCGTCGCGCGCCGCCTGGTAGGCGGCCCACGGCTCAACTCCCATCGCGGGGCTCTCCGCGCACCTGGAACGCCGCCGCGGGGCTGCGGGTGGACAGCGCCCCGCACACGCGGCAGCGCGGGCGGCGGGTCGCTTCGACGGCGACGAGGCGATGCCGACCGGGGTCGTAGCGCTGCCAGATCCCGACGAGCCCCGGTCGCAGACAGGGCGCGGCGAGTCGCAGCGCCTCGAGTGCCGCGAGGTGGGCGACCACGCTCGCGCCGGGTGTCCCCCTCCCCCCCGGCGCGTCGGCGTCGAGCGAGAGCTCCCCCCCACCCGCGTCGAGGACACACTCGACACACGCGCCGTCGCGCGGCAACACCGTCGGGCCGACCCAGCCCACCGTCCCCGCGGCACCCACCGCGAGCAGGGACTGAGCGCGCTCCACACAGACGCGGTTCACCGCGCGCACGGCGGCATCGTCGAGACGCGCGCTCCAATGGATCACGAGATCGGCCTCGCCCGGGTCGGCAACCAGCCCGAAACCGACGCACCGGACGACACGTCGCAGTTCCTCGGCAGCGCGGTCGCCCCCGTCCACGGCGACCCGATAGGCACCGACGGCCCGTTGGCTCGCGACGGGGCGACTCGACACGAGGGAAAAGAAGTGCTCCTGCGCCGCGCTCGCATTGGCTGCGGACCCACCGCGGTACCCGGCGGCGTCGTCCAGGATCTCCCAGCGGTAGAGCAGCTCGAGGCTGCCGCGCGCCTCGTCGGCAGCCACCCCCCGAGCCTCGAGCCGCGACACCGCAGTCGACACGTCGACGTCCCCCGCGAGCGCGGCTTCGATCTCCGGGAGGACCCGGTCGGTGGTCCCGCCGCAGAGCTCGCGGGTCGCCCCCCCGATCGCCACCTCCCAACGCCCGGGTCCGCGCCGGACGAGGCGCGCGAGGGGACGCAGCCGCAGACACTGGTCATCCCGCAAGGAGGGGGGAGCGGAAGCGTGCACGGGCAGATCCGTTCGCGTCGGAACCGAGAGGACCGGGGTGCGGGACCCGGCGCCGTGCGCGACGCCGGGTCGGGAAGCGCTACGCGTCGCCACCGCCACCGCCGCCTCCGCCTCCGCAACAGCAGCAACAACAACAACAGGAGCTGCTCGAACCGCAGAGGGCGTGGTCCAGATCGACCCACAGACCCCCCTCGTCGTCGCTCGCCACCAGGGTCATCTCCACGTTCAGATCCATGCCTCGTCTCCTTCGCGCCGACCGGGTCCGGTTCCGCGAGAGGGCGGTCGGACCCCTCCCGGGACGGGGTGCTGTGCGGACGCGGCGAAGAGCCCCGCGACAACGCGCTGCAAACGCTCCGTCGTC